>NZ_JBFSSD010000024.1:0-74783 GCF_041466145.1 Vibrio sp. 10N.239.312.D08
CGCATCTTAACTTTTATTGCCAAAATCACTTTGTAAATACGTGGATTCCATATACACAATGGGGCAAATCCGTGTTAGCCCAACCTCCCTCGGTAATCACACCAACCTCAAATTCCCTCCTAATCTCCCCTTAATCCGTATTTTCGACCCATTATGATTTCGTGGAAAGGGGAGGAACTGAATGCCGATGGCGACATGCGCATTTTCACATTCAGCGCCAAAGAAGATTCTCCCCCTCGGTCGTCAATCTAGAGAGGGGGATGAACTCAACTTGAGGGGGAGTTAGAGGGGGAGGGTGTTTCAAAATCGACGAATACACGGCAGCCTATCAGCTATTGAAAGCACTGCGATTGAGCCTGATATGAATGGAACGCACATACGTTCCAATTGAAAGGTTTAGCGTTCTAAAACTCACAACGTATAAGCGTTATTCGATTCCAGCCACTCTTTTACCGCTCGGTTAAAAGTGACTAACTTCTGCGGTGTTACTCTTCTTTGAGCATAGATAAGGCTTAGCTTTTGGGCTTTAATCGACCATTCTGGGAACACGTGAATAAGCTCACTTTTTTTGAGCTGCTCTTCAACTTGATAGAACGGCAAGCTGGCGACACCTATCCCTTGCATCGCTAACTCTAAAATTGAACTGTAGGTATTAGAGCTAACACTTCCGGTTACTTCAACATGGTAGGTTTGTTCGCCATTGCTCAACTCCAGCTGATTCCAGCGTTCATTTTGACTGTTAAGAATGAAGCTGCATTTATGGATGTCTTTAGTGGTGGCAAGTGGGTTAGTCGATGCGTAACCCGCACTGCAAACCAGAACATTGCGGATATGTCCGAGATGGTTGGCAATCACATCATTAGGCAGTTCATCGTAGGCTCTAAAAGCAATGTCAAAGTCGCCAGACTCTATCTTCTTTTTCATCGGCCCAAAGTCGAGAATCAAATCCACTTTTGGGTACTCTTGCTTGAAAGTAGGGATGATATGGCGACAAAGCGCACGCCCAAACTCTATCGGGGCGGTAATTTTTAAATCGCCTGCCACTTCCTGCGTCATGTCTAAGACACGCATTTCCGCTTCGGTTGCTAATAGTTGAATTTGCTTCGCTTTCGAATACAACTCTTCACCCACTTCTGTGAGGCTGATAGAACGAGTCGTTCTGTGAAACAGCTTAGAATTCAATGTTTCTTCGAGTCATTGTACATGCCGAGACACCAAACCTTTCGACACATCCAATACTTCAGCGGCCTTGGTGAAGCTTAGCTCTTCGGCGACAGTCAAGAAGGTCTGCATATAAATCAAATTCATCATTAACACCATTTAGTAAACAGTTAAGTCATTTTGTACTGTTTTTCTCACTCATTCAAGAAACTAAGATTCAAAACGTAAACAGAAAGGAGAAGAACAATGAACAAATTACTACTTATTACCGCTGCAATGGCTGCTTCTATGAATGTTTCAGCTGCCTCTGTTGTAGAAAGCAACCCAACATTGGTTGGAGACTCATTTGGCTTTGTTGAAGGCCCTACATGGGATGTGGAACATCAACGTTTCTTGTTTAGCGATATTCCAAATAACACAACCTATTCTTACGATCTTAACGGTAAGTTGAGCGTTTTTGATGATAACTCTGGCTATGCCAATGGTCTCGATATTGATGCGAAAGGCAACCTTTGGGCAGCCCGCCATGATAGAAAGCTGTCGTACCGTGAGGGCAACGGAGAGAAAGTGATTGTCGCTGCAACGTATAACGGCAAACTGCTTAATAGTCCGAACGATTTAACCGTTAACAGTGATGGCAGCGTGTGGTTTACCGATCCTCCGTTTGGTATCCAAGGTTACGGCCCAGCAAAGGCAGAACCAGAGCAAGCGGTTAATGGCGTTTATCGTTACCTAAATGGTGATCTAAAGTTGATCACTGGAGAGTTCAAGTTACCAAACGGCATCGCTTTTTCTTCTGATGAATCTTCGTTATACGTTGCCGACACATCTGATGGCTGGGTATACCGATTTGATGTTGATGGACAGTCACTCAGCAATAAGACGCAATTTGCTCAAGTGAAAGCGGAGTCTGGCTCTGAACCTATGGTTGATGGCGTTGCTGTTGATGCCGATGACAACCTCTTTGTTGCAGCGCATGGTGGCGTGGGTGTGTTCGATAAAGACGGTAAGCAAATAGACTTCATTGCTATCGATGCGGGCCATATCAGCAATCTAGAAATTGGCGGGAAACAGCAAGACTTACTGATGGTAACGGCATACAACAAAGTGTTGGTGTTCAAGCTTAAGTAACACCTTATACAAACGAAAATAAAAAAGGGACGGGTAGAAATACCGGTCCCTTTTCTCATTTGAATAGGTCGAAAGTGGGTTAGCTCGATGCGCTGCAAGGATGCTGCTGGCAATTAAGACTTAGTCTGATTGGCTTCTATATCAAGCGCCGTTTGATTTGGCTTACTGAAGTACTTCTTCCACTTTATTGGCATCATCGGAATGACGATCAGGCTGATGCCGACAAGGGTCAACATGTCTGGAATCTCATCAAACCACATCACGCCAAATAAGGTCACGAACACCAACCCCGAGTATTCCGCGAGAGCAATTTGGTTTGCTGGTGCTTTTTTATAAGCCACCACCACAAGGGCATGGTATCCAAGAACGAACAGGTTGATTGCCATAATCCACCCAACATGACGCCATTCAATCGCCGCCCATGCAGGTAGAGCAAGAGCCAACGCCAGCGGTAGAGTCATCACACTGGTCCAAAATAGTGTCGAGATAATGTGTTGTTCTGCGTGAAGACGTTTAATCAAAATATTGCCTACACCCATCGCGAGCGCACTGCCTAACCCTGCAATAGCGGCCCAGTGAAATTGCTCTGGACGCAACACGATTAACACACCCACGAAACCAATCAATGTCGCCACCACTTTTGATGATGTCGGCTTCTCTTTCAGTAAAACAATAGAAAGCGGGAGCATAAGAATGGGCCCAACATAGAACATCGCATTTGCGGTCGCCAACGTTAGGTGTGTGATGGCAATCATTGCGCAGCCGCTTCCCATTAGGATGAATTGAGCCCGCAAAAAATTGATGCGACAACCACCTTGCATGCGCGTCTCTTTGGGTAGCTTTAGCCAAAAAGGGAGCAGCAACATCACGCTCAATAGCTGGCGGATAAACACATATTGGAACGTGGGCACTTCACCGTTCAGCACTTTGAGTGAGACGTCTGAAAAGGATGCGAGCAGGTTGGCGAATACTAAGAGCAAAATCGCGTGGTTGGTGGCTTTGGTCATACAGAAACAGTGCTACATATTTGTCATACAATTATGGGCGCACATAATACATGAGAATCGAAAATATGTAAGAACAAAAAACCAAGTAAGAACAATGTCGTTCGATGCTTAGTGATACGGGATGCGAGATCTGCTGTTACGACCTGAGTTCAGTAGGTGAGTGCCCAGTCCAATTCGGTATTTATCGAATAATCGAATGAATATGCAACAATATCAGCGCATTGGAGATCATCGCTGTTTGAGCCTACTTGGCAGAGAGACACTGTCGGGTAGGATCTCGCAGCTCAATAATGGTATTGCCTGTGTCTTTTCGTTTGAAAGCAGAGTCATTAACTTGAGCATTGCTGAAGTCAGTGCGAAACAAGTCGGCACGCAGTAAATCGACGTTGAGCATTTGGGCGTAACTCATGTTGGCGTTACGTAGGTCAGCATCGCGGAAGCTGGTATTGTTGAGGTTCGCGTGGCTGAAATTGGCATAGGTGATGTCAGCCTCATTCATGTTCGCACCCGATAAATCGGCGCCACTAAAATCAGTACGTATCAGGTTGGCGCAACGAAGATCAACATCTTGAAGCGCTAGATTACTTAGATCGGTATTACCTAATTGTGCTCGTTCGCCGCCTTGGTTTTCCAACCACAATTTATGCTGATCTAAAATAGAATCGAGTTGTTGTTGAGTGTATTTATTCATACTTCACACCACCAATTGAGTCAGAGATACTGGTATTGGGCATCTCTTTCTCGCGTCTCTTGTTATCGCGATTTAGCTAATCTTGCTTTGCCATATTTCGCTGTCTGGGCCGATAACACAGTCACCATCAACTCTCATTGATAAGCGAATCTGACAACGTTTAACCACTTCTTGGAAATCATCTTCTGGCAAGTAACGAACAGAGTCGACCAAAGCTTTGCAGTGAGGCGCGGTTTGTTCTTTCAAGGTGTAAAACACCCATTTGCCTTTCTTATCGTGGTTAAGTAGCCCAGCTTTGTAGAGCATTTTTAAGTTTCGAGATACGTTGTATTGGGTTTCACCTATGATGTCGATTGCTTCAGCGACAGCCATGCATTCGTCAACATGCAGGAACAACCAGAACAATCTCAGTCGATTAGGTTCTGATAAGGCTTTTAGCGAATCAATGTATTTTTCATCCATCATGGTTTTACCCTTCCAACTTAGTCGCGCCACTCTCTATGAGCGGCGCGAAGCTTTATATTTTTCATTGTGTCCGATTTTACACAACGTATTGGAAGATAGCGCCACCAATGATGGCGGTCGTTAAGACTATTCCCACAAACGCGATTACGGCTTTTCTTTTAAGAACTGCAGATACTAGCGCGATTTCAGGCAAACTGGCACCTGTACCGCCAATAATTAATGCCAATGCAGCACCTAAGCCCATTCCCTTAGCAATTAATACGTTAAGTAGTGGAATTGCCATCTCGATACGTAAGTAAAGCGGGATACCAATCAATGAAGCGACCACGATAGATTGGAAGCTGTCGCCACCCACGTATTTCTCTACTAAGTCTGCAGGTAGGTAAGCCGCCGAGAAGCCACTGATCGCCGCACCTAAAAGTACATACGGGATGATTCGTTTGAACAAAGACCAAGCTCCACCCATTGCATTACGTATTCTTGATGCGGAAGAAGGGGTGGCGCTGCACGAGTTACTCGCATTGATTGAGCTATCTGAACAGCTTTTTCTTTTGGTGTCTTCAAGTTCAGCGCCGCGTTTGATCTCGTTTCTCCAAGGTGATTTGGAAATCAAGTAACCACCAAGAACCGCTGCGGTAAAGGTGACCAAGAAGTACACCACGGTGATCTTCAATCCGAGCGAGGCGTACACCATCGCCAATACGATGAAGTTACACAGCGGTGCCGAGATGATGAAGCTCATCACAGTGCCTAATGATGCGCCCATCGACGCCATTGCCATGGTCACCGGAACCACGGCTGCGCTACAAAATGGGGTCAACATCCCGAACAATGCGCCTAGTAAGGTTCCCCATTTGTCGTGTTTGGTCAGCGTCGCTTGGAGTTTATCTTGAGGGATATACTCTCGCATGATGCCTGTAAGCACCGACACAATCGCGATGATAACAACCAGCCCTTTGGCCACATAAAAGAACTCATTTAACGCAATAACTAATTTAGCATCCACAATTGGAATCTCTAGCAAGTAAAAAGAGATCTGAATAATATACACATGCACGATTGTGCAAGTGTGTATATTTAATTGTCATGTAATGCAAGTTAAGAAGGGTGTTAAGTGACGAGGGAAATTAAAGATATTGCTAGTGACTGCGTTGTCATTAAGTCTCTATTTTTCAATTGATTGAGTTGTTTTCGTCGATGACCAATAGATCGGCATACGCGCTTTCAACCACTTGACCAAGTTTGCCTTCTTGGTATGGCTAGATCTTATAAAATGTTAAATCGGTGTCAGTATTTGGGGCTCTGACATTGGTCTGAAATTTAAGTTCGTTCTATGAGGCAACATCCTTACATTAAGAAAAATATATGGTTAAGGATTAACTCATGAAAAAACAAAATATCTCGGCAGTCGCCCTTCTAGCCCTCATTATTACTGGTTGTGGCGGAGAAAGTTCATCAGGGGATGACAACACAACTTCTAATAACGCTAATGTTCCAAGTAATCCAAGTAATCCAAGTAATCCAAGTAATCCCGGCTCATCATCTACCTCTCAGCAACCTGACATTAAAGCTCTTAGCAACAATATGATTTTTGCGATCGAAGGTTTTATCGAAGAAATGGATCCAATCAGAAATTTCTCATCTATTACCGTCAAAAATGAGCTGCCTGCGTTCAAGAGTGGAGATACTCAGGAGGTTGATGTGACTATCGCTGTACCAACAATCGTTATCGATAATGGCAGCAACTTTGTTAACGATTAGCACTGTTACGAAACCACAGGATTAAGCGCGCAAAGGAAGGATCATCAGTTACTTGTGGACGGTACAATTTCTGAATATCGATACGATATGCAAAGTAACTCTTGTTCTAGTGAGCTCTTGGGATCGTATGTGTTTAACGATGCGGTGTTCGACAGTTCGTTGGAATTTAAAACCTTTGGCAGCGTAGTTTCCAAAGATGGGAGCGGGATAGAGTCTAATTTACCTACTTACGATTTTATCGCTCAAGCTTATGGAGAGCAGTCAAAAGAGCGGTTTGGTGATTCTTGGGAATTATTACAGCGCGACAAAATTAACGCAGCAGCTAAGGAGGTTGGGGCCTCGATCTTTGAGTTGAACACTTCATCTGGAAAGATCGATTTGGATCTAGGTCAGCTTAATAGCGACACTCTCATCGATTTCGCTTCACTAGATACAAATCAATTATTGAACGGTGCGATTTGGGGGATGCCCGGTCAAGGCGTTGCCGATGATAAATGGTGCCGAATTGTGAATATTCCAGAAGATCTAAGTCAGAACAGTATCAAGTACCAATCTGTTATCTCGACAAATTGTGCGAGGTCGACACAACGTTATTGTGATGCCTTTGGTTCATCGTTTTCGAGTGGTAACTACCCACCAGCAGCTCCTATCGCTTGGGACAATAACACGGCGAGTAATGCTCAGTTGAACTCAGATGAGCAGTACCGAAGAGATGCTCAAGGTCACTTTGTTGTGAACAGTTCTGGTCAGAATGCGTTTGTCCTCTCATCCAATTCTGTTGTGATTCCTATTTTTGGTTACACCAGCCCGCGAAGTGATGGGCAAGTTAACAATGCTGGTCTTAATAGTTGGGCTGGTCACGAAGGTCACTGCCAAAACGTGATGAATAGCCGACACACAAAGATGGGGATTGGATACAAAGCCAGTAAGTCAGATGCATCGAAGATGTCTTATTGGACGCAAGATTTCAATTAACACACTCATTGCCTAAATAAGGGTCATCCATTTAGCGTTTCTATTCTTTCCTTAGTTGGTAGTGGCAGGTTACTTGGTAGTAGCAGATCACTCGATAGTGGCACTTTACTCGATAGTGCCATTGTACTTTACAGTGATACGTGGGCGATCAGGATTATTAAAGGTGGAGGCGCGAGGACACCATGGCGATTCATTAATATCGTGAATGATTTTGAGTGGTGTCATGAAATGGTAAGTTTTGCTCCGATTCGAACGCTAAGATGTATTTCAAATCAAGGCGACTTATCAAATTAGAGAGAGACAGAATGACTAAATCAGACAAAGTTTACGGGTTCAACACACCACAACGTCTATTCGTAGGTTACACGTTAGCCGTGCTGGTGGACTTGGTCGTACTTAACTTCTTCGATGAGTACTGGGACTTCGTCAACATTGAATCTTTCACTATTTCTTTGATAGCGGCGTTGTTGCTGCAGTTATTGTTGAAGCTCTCTATTGGCTTAGAACACAAGGTAGCGGATTACTTCAAACAGAAATCTGGAACGGCACCTAAGGTGTATCGAGCGCTGTCGACATACATTATTCTTGTTGGCTCAAAATTCGTCATGCTAGAAGCGATAAACCTTATGTTCGGTGACAAGGTGAGCTTCACAGGCCCTTGGGGCGGTGTAGTAGCGTTCTTCGCTGTGGTATTTACGATTCTGGTTGCTGAAGTGATTGTATCGAAGATCTACTTTGCTCTGGATGAAAAGCAAGATTCAAATGTGAACGCGCTTAAAGACACCAACGCGTAACACAACATAAAATACAGATGTGAATAACAGACGAGCCAGCTGATTAAGCTGGCTCGTTTTCGTTTTTCGTTTTCGTTTTCGTTTGAGTTGCGATAACCAATTCGATGCGCTTGTTGGTTCTATTTTTCGTAAACCACATCCCCGCGCAACACCGTTATCAACACCTGAGTCTTGGCTATTTGTCTTGCCGATATGGTCGTGATGTCTCGGTCGAGAATGGCGAAGTCCGCTGATTTTCCTACCTCAATAGATCCAGTGATGTCGTCGATGCCCAAGCTAGAAGCGGCATTAATCGTGTAAGCGTCGATAGCCGTGTAGATATCAGTTAGGCCTGTTTTACCCATGATTAAGCTGTTCGCGATGCCAACCAATGGGTTGATGTCGTGTACGTTCCAGTCACTGCTTAAGGTGATATTGGCATCAGTCTTAAGTATCGCGTCTAAGTTCATCATGGCTTTGGCACGGCGAGCACCAAGGAAAGCTTCGGCCCATTGGTGTTGATGCCTTGCAACGTAATCAGAGCCGACTTGGAAATCTGCGGTTACGTCTAATTGGCGAAAGCGTGGCACATCTTCATCATTGATTAATTCGACATGGGTTAGGGTGTAGGGTTTGGTTGAGCCTTGTTTGCGAATACTTTCTATTGCATCAAGAGATTCACGAACCGCTCCATCACCAATGGCATGAATGTGGGCGCTAAAACCTATTTTTTCGAGCGCAGTTAGCCACTCTTTCATTTGTTCCGGCGGAATATAGTTCAAGCCATTAGGAGACTGGGGAAGATAAGTATCTAAGTAGGGTGCGAGCGTTTTGGCGGTGCCGTTGATAAAGATGCCGTCGCTGTACATTTTCACCTGTTCGACAAGTAACAGACGGCTTTTATCGTCGGAATACATCTTCTCAAAGACTTCTAATTGAGAAGGCATTGCCATCGATGGGTACACCCAAGGGCGTAGCGAAACACGCGCCGTTAAGTCTTGATTTTGCTCGGCCTCTAGCCAAACGTCATACCAACCTCGTTTCCAATACATGCGACCGTCGCCAATGGTAGTGATGCCGTGGGCTGCCGCTTCCTCAAGCCCGAACATTAACCCTTGGTAGCTTTGCTCAAACAGTTCGCTTTGGCTGTTCCAAGCCATCTCCATCACTTGATCGCCAGCATTGTCTAATAAGATGCCATTGAGTTTGCCGCTGTCTTGGTCTTTTAAATAAGCGCCACCTTGTGGATCTGGCGATTGCTGGCTGATTCGGGCGATTTTCAGAGCCTTTGAGTTGACCCACATTGAGTGTGAAGTCTGCTCCATGATCACCACAGGGCGATCTGGAAAAATACTGTCGATGATCTCTAGTGGGGTGTAGTCAGAGTCACTATCGAGCGTCGCTTCCAAAGAAAAACCATAACCCATTAGCCAACCTCTGCCATCGGTATCAGCATTGATCTTACACGCTTCTAGGTAGGGGGTTTGCTCTTCTAATGTTGCTTCAGAGTCGAGTTCACAATTTCCACCCAGCTCTGAGGCGGCTTCAAACACATGGTTATGGTTGTCAATGAACCCCGGAAGGACAAAGGCATTTTCTAAGTCGATAACATCAGTACTTTGCCCTTGAAAAGTTTGCGCCTGTGATTGGTTACCGATGAAGATGATCTTGCCTTTGTGGGTAACGATCGAGTCCGACTCACGATGCCCGTATATATCTGCATTGGTAAATATCTGGTCTGCACTTTGGCTTTGAACTGCTGTTTGTGTTTGAACTGCTGTTTGCGCTTGGACAACGGTGTTGGCTTGTGCAAGAACCGGCGCTGCGGCAGTTAAGCTTGCGAGTAATGCTATCCATGCAGTGCGTGGCAGAGTGAGCTTTTTGTTCATTATTATGTCTTCCATGTTCCACTGTTTAATAAGTATAGAAAGCGAGTGGCGAGAATCATATCGTGAATTTTTAATAATAAAGTGTCCTTGGTTGCTCTCTTGTTTGAATGTAATTCCAGTGCCTTTTGAGGTGGTTGTGGGAATACAGCTCGTCAATAAAGGATTGCGAATCCATTCGCAGACTAAACAATTCACATAAGGTTCTGAATAAATTACAGTTAAGTGAGCTATAAAAATGGATTTAACGTATTACCAAGGATGTAAGTTTATGTTTTCAAGAGACTTACTCGCATTACTAATAAAAACAAGTCGAGGTTAGGATGAAAAAAATATTATTGCTGCTTAGCGTGATCTTATTGGGTGGTTGTGTTGGCATGCCCGAAACGGTAAAGCCTGTTCAACAGTTTGAGTTGGAACGATACCTAGGGAAATGGTACGAAGTGGCTCGTTTGGATCACTCGTTTGAGCGTGGCTTAGACAACATCAGCGCTGAATACAGCCTTCGTGATGATGGCGGCGTGAAGGTGATTAACCGTGGTTATTCGGCGGAAGAAGGTGAGTGGAACGAAGCGGAAGGAAAAGCGTACTTCGTTGAGGGCTCTGAACAAGGCTATTTGAAAGTGTCTTTCTTTGGCCCTTTCTACGGCGCTTATGTCGTGTTTGAATTAGACAAAGAGGGCTACCAATACGCGTTTGTTTCTGGGCCCGACACTGATTACTTATGGCTACTCGCAAGAACGCCTGAAGTCGCACCAGAAGTGATGGAGAAGTTTAAAGCCATGTCGAAAGAGCGTGGCTTCAATACCGATGAGCTGATCGTTGTGGAACATACCCAATAAACCGATCGCTGTTATTGCTGAGAGTGACTGATGATTGATAAGGCACAGAGGATGAATTTCTCTGTGCCTTTTTTATTCAAAGATAGAGCTACAATTAACGAGGCTGGTTGCCGTTCAAGAATAGCGCGACACATTCGCGAGTGTAGTGAAGTCTTTCTTCTTCAGATTCTCCGCTGTCGTGTCCGAAGAATCCCCAATACGCCGATTTGCCGTGAAACATCAGCAACAGTTGGCGTGCTGCAATGACTGGCGAGCTTGATGTCGACAGTGTGAGATCACCAGAGTCTATTTTCGACTGCAAATAATCAGCAAGTAACTTGGTGGTTTTCTGAGGCCCAGTTTCTAAATAGATAGAGGCGATCTCTGGATGCGTATTCGCTTGGCTAATGGCATTTTGAAAGGTTTGTCTAGATTGTTCATCAAGTAATAAATCCTGAAACTTCACACCAAATTTCACCAACTCATCACCCACCGCAGCATCCATATCAAAGGCTGCAGGGCTGAGTTCGCGTTCCGCACACTTGGTTTGCATGCAGGTTTCGAAAAGTTCGTCTTTGTTTTTAAAGTGAGAGTAGACCGTTTGCTTTGAAACGTTCGCTGCTTTTGCTATCTGATCCATATTGATCTTGAAGCCATACTCAGAGAAAAGTTGGCTGGCTGCGGTTAAGATCTGCGATCTCTTCTGTTCACTCTTGATGATTTTTGTCACGTGCTTGCTTCTCGTTACTTAGTGTTGTCTCGTTACCTAGTTTGTCTCTTTGCTTGGTGCCTGTTGGTGCTCAGTTCTATGTGTCTCGTTTTACGCTAAGCATTATGCTTTTTGTGATGGTTTTATCGATCATTAACGATGAAACTTATTTTTAACATAATCAAACTAGACAGTCTAGTTTGGTTTGGTTAGTCTAAAAAAAGAACATGATGAGTACCGCATAGGAACAGGAAGTATGTATAAATTGATGAAGGGAAGCGCAGTAGCAGTGGCGTTGTCGACTCTTCTTGTCGGGTGTGGTGAAAATACACAAGCCGAGACAGCATCCGATGCAGATAATGCTGCAGTGGAATCGAATAGTGCAGCGTCGACAGTCTTAACAGTAGAAACTGTCGCTTTGGAACGCTCTCCATCGTATGCGGTACAGCGCGAATATGTCGGTGTGGTAAAGGCCGGGCAGCAGGCGAATTTGGGTTTTGAATTGGCGGGTAAGGTCAATGAGATTCTGGTGGATGTCGGTGACACAGTCACAACGGGTCAGCCGTTGATCAGACTGGATACCCAACTTTTGGAAACCGAGTCTAGCCAACTGAAAGCGCAGGCTGAAGAAGTCAAAGCTCAATTGAGTTTGGTGGCAGCGAACCTTAAACGTCAACGTTCATTGAAAGCGAAAGGCTTCAGTGCCGAAGCGGAGATTGATTCTCTCACCAGTGAGCAACGCGTATTGCAGGCGAACTTGTTGCGCATCGATGCATCGGTAAAAGGCAATGAACTGAAATTGGTGAAGTCGACAGTGCTTGCGCCTTATTCTGGAACCATCGCGACGCGCTTTGTTTCGCTCGGAGATGTGGTGAATGTGGGTAATCCAACTCTTACACTGCTCGCTTCTGAGGGCAAAGAGGCCTTCATCGGTATTCCTGCTCACCAAATGCAAAAAGTCACCTCACTTTCTTCGCCTAACATCCGAGTTGGGAGAACAGATTATGCCGTGGAGCTATTGAATCCCGGCGCAATGGTCGACACCCAATCTCGCAGTGTTGGTTTGCGTTACCTATTCCCTGAACAATCATCGGTATTGGAAGGGCAACTTGCCTACCTTAAATTTGATGAACAGATTGATGACCAAGGCTACTGGGTGCCATTAACGGGTTTGATTGACGGCCTACGCGGTGTGTGGAACATCTTTGTGATTGGTGAAGACAACAAAGTTGAGCGCCGAAGTGTTCAAGTGTTGTTTGCCAACAATCAACAAGCGTACGTGAGTGGGGCGATTGAAGACGGTGAACAAGTGATTGCCAGTGGCTTACATCGTTTAGTGCCAGGACAAACCGTAAAGCCAGCTAGCGTTACTGCTGAATAGGAAATAGCATGAAAATCATAGAGACTATTTCCAACACTCGACTGCTTATCTTAATGACCGCACTGCTGATGGTGAGTGGTATTTCTGCGTTCATGACGTTGCCACGTGCAGAAGATCCAGTAATCATCAACCGTTACGCGAACATTACTACCAGTTTCCCCGGCGCCAGTGCCGAGCGTGTTGAAACCTTAGTTACTGAGGTTATCGAGAACAAGCTGCGTGAGCTGAGTGAAGTTAAACTCGTGAGCTCAACCTCAAGGCCGGGCGTGTCTATTGTCACCTTAGAATTGAATGACACCATCACCGAGCCTGAGCCGGTTTGGTCTCAAGCTCGCGACAAGTTATCTGATATCGAATCCATTTTGCCTGCGGGTGCTCAATCGCCTGATCTCGATAGCGACCATACCTATGCTTTCACGACCATCGCATCGCTAACTTGGTCTGGTGCAGGCGAGCCTGATAGGTTAACGCTGGGCCGTTATGCCAAAGAGCTCGCCAAGCGACTAAGAACTTTGTCGGGTACTGAATTCGTTGATGAATACGGGATGCCGCAAGAAGAGATTCAAATCAGTTTACGTACGGCCGATGCCGCTGCTCTAGGGCGTTCAAGCGCCAATATCGCTGAATCGCTCGAAGGGGCAGACGCCAAGAACTCGGCCGGCGAGTTAGTGAGTACTTATTCTCGCTTTGGCTTAGAGATTAAGTCTGAGCTTGATTCCATTGAACGCATTAAGCAAGTGCCAATAGCCACTGATAGCAAAGGTCACATCATCCGTATGGAAGACATTGCTTCTGTGAAACGTGGTGAGAAAACCCCACAAGACCAGATTGCTATTATTGATGGTGAGCCGGGTGTGATTGTCGCGGCAAGAATGCACCCTGATCTGCGAGTTGATAACTGGACGTCGCGAGCTAATGCTCTGATTGGTAAATTTGAGCAAGAGTTACCAAGTAACGTTAAGGTGACCGTGCTCTTTAATCAGCAAGGTTATACCGAGACTCGCTTAGACGATTTAGGCAAAAGCTTGATGATCGGTTTCGGTCTGATTTTGATTGTGCTGTTTGTCACTTTAGGCGTGCGTGCCGCGATCTTAGTCGCCATTTCTCTGCCGTTAACCTCATTATTGACCCTGTCGATCATGAAAATGACCGGTGTGCCGATTAACCAAATGTCGGTGACGGGCCTAATTGTGGCGCTCGGGATCATGGTCGATAACGCGGTAGTGATGGTTGATACCATTCAAGCTTATCGTTTGAAAGGGCAACAACGAGCTGAAGCGACCATGAATGCATTGAAGCATTTATGGGTGCCGTTATTAGGTTCAACCTTAACCACCGTGTTGGCGTTTGCCCCAATTATCTTGATGCCGGGTGCATCGGGTGAATTTGTCGGTGGTATTGCGATTACCGTTTCTTTCTCATTGATCGGCTCTTACATAATCTCGCACACCTTAATTGCGGGCTTAGCGACTAAACTACTACCCAAACAACTCAGTGATGTCGACAAGAAAGGCCAGCACCATTGGTACATGACTGGATTAAGAATTCCGGCTTTGACGCGCTGGTTCTCATCTTCTGTCCGCTTTGGCGTAACGCATCCAATCATCACGATTGCTTTGGTGTTGTTGGTTCCGTTTACTGGTTACTGGAGCATGTCTCAGCTGACTGAGCAATTCTTCCCGCCATCAGACCGAGACATGTTTGAGATTCAGGTTTACATGCCGCCTCAAGCGAGCATTTACGCAACCAAAAACACCTCTGAGAAAATCGATGACATCATTCATCGTTACCCCGAAGTGGAACGCATTGATTGGCTAGTGGGCGCTAACTTCCCATCTTTCTATTACAACCTGCAAGCAAGGCAAAACAACGCGCCGTACTTCTCACAAGCGATGGTGAAAACAGAGAACTTTGACCAAGCCAATTCGCTAATTCCAAAGTTGCAAAAGGTGTTGGATAACGAGGTGCCGGAAGCACAAATCTTGGTACGTAAGCTCAACCAAGGGCCTCCATTTACCGCGCCCGTTGAACTGCGAGTTTACGGTGAAAACCTCGATACCCTAAAAGCGATTGGTGAAGATGTTCGTCTAATTTTGGCAGGTGTTCCTCATGTCACGCACACAAGGGAAACGCTGCAACCGGGTACGCCTAAGGTGTGGTTGAAAGTCGATGAAGACACCGCAAAGCTGAATGGTATTTCATTGAACCAGTTTGCTGGCATGTTGCAAACCACGCTGACAGGTCGTGAAAGTGGCTCTGTGATTGAGGGGAGTGAGTCGGTGCCAATCCGTGTTCGTGTTGCGGATGATGCGCGTGAAAACTTGGCTCACCTGAGTAATATTCGTTTGCCGATAAGCTCTGATGTCTATTCTACGGGTATCAATGTGTCTACCTTAGCTGAGCTTGAACTGACCACAAGTCGTGGTGCGATTACGCGTAGAAATGGGCAACGTGTGAATACCATTGAGGGTTATATTGAAGCGGGAGTCTTGCCTCAAACCGTGCTCAATGAATTCCAAAAACGCCTAGAAAGCTATCAGATGCCATCGGGCTATACGATTGGTTTTGGTGGTGAATCTGCTGAACGAGATAATTCAGTCAACAGCCTGATCTCGAACGTCGCAGTCGTGGTGGTATTGATGGTGTTGGTGGTGGTGATGTCGTTTAACTCGTTCCGAATGAGCAGCATCATCTTCATGGTAGCAGGATTGGCGGGTGGGCTAGGGTTGTTGTCGGTGTGGATTTTCGGTTATCCGTTTGGCTTTACGGTGATTATCGCGATGCTCGGGATTGCAGGCTTAGCGATTAACGCGGCCATTGTGATTCTGACCGAATTGAAACTCGATAAAGAGGCTTCCTCCGGGAATGTCGATGCAGTCGTTGAGGCCGTTATGTCATGTACTCGACATATCAGTTCAACCACGATCACAACCGTGGGCGGTTTTATGCCATTGATCATTGCTGGCGGTGGTTTCTGGCCTCCGTTTGCGGTCGCGATTGTGGGCGGTACCGTGTTAACCACGCTTATCTCGTTCTACTTTGTGCCGGTGGTTTATCACTTGATGACTCGAAATCAGCGAAAAACCATCGCGACTCAAGCTGCGTAACTGTCTTTCAATTTAACTGCTCTTCAATTGCCCATAATCGAGCCGTATCTGGCTCGATTATGGTGTTGTTATTCTCGATAAATTCATCCCAATTCCTACCATTCTGTTGTTCTTTTCACCGCTATTACGCCCTCAATTCGTCACATTAGTGCATCGATGAATGATTGGTTATCTTGTTGGTGAATGAGTGGGCATTTTGAATAATCTAACCAGTGAATACCTTGTAAATGGTATGTGAATTCACAATCTTGACGGGCGTCACACTTCTATTTATTCGCTCTTTCTAATGTACCTTGAACTTGCCCTGAGCTGTGGTGACGCGCGAGTGTTTATCTGCTTTTTCTAAATCCCTTGTCAGCACTGGCTCCACCCATGTAGCACGCTACTGCTGTGTGTCTTAATCCTCTTCTACTTCTTAGTTTTCGCATCCATAAATGGAAGGTTAGTTTCCAAGTTTGTTTGGTGAGCTTTCAATTTCAACTCTTCATAATGCGCCAAATGTAACAATGTATTTCAAAGTGTAACAATTAAGTCATGTTTTCTGTGTGGTTTTAACCCAGCAGTAACGGGCTCTATTGCATTGCTTTTTGAGATGCGGCGTTTCACATGCTCAACACATAAATATTCTAATGATCATGACAACCAGTACTTAGGCATTCGTTCTGAGGCTGGATAACCATCGAGAAAGTTAATGGAAGCTTCAAGATATAAACGCATTTTATCGAGGACAAGTTTGTCGAAGATTGGTTTGCTGGGAACCATTCTGATGCTCGAAGGGTGTAACTCCGCATTGCTCGACCCAAAAGGTAGCGTTGGCGTTCAGGAAAAAGAGCTGATTATTACGGCTCTGTTGCTGATGTTGATTGTCGTCATCCCAGTGATTCTGATGACCATCTACTTTGCTTACCGATACCGCGAGAGCAATACCACGGAAGAGTATGCACCTGACTGGGCACACTCAACCAAGATTGAAGTGGTGGTATGGACGATTCCAATCATCATCATCGCGATTCTAGCCACCATCACTTGGCGAACAACACACGAATTAGAGCCATCAAAGCCTCTGGTGAGTGACGTTAAGCCTATGGTGATCGAAGTGGTCTCTCTGGACTGGAAATGGCTGTTCATCTATCCGGAGCAAAACATTGCGACGGTTAACTATGTTGCGTTCCCGAAAGATGTACCGGTGACGTTTAAGCTGACTTCAGACAACATCATGAACGCGTTCTTTATCCCGCGTCTTGGTTCGCAGATCTACGCGATGCCGGGAATGGTGACCAAGCTGAACTTGATTGCTAACCATGAGGGTGACTTCAAAGGTTTTGCATCGAACTACAGTGGCAAAGGTTTCTCACAGATGAAATTCACTGCATCAGCGATGCCTGATCAAGTGGCATTTCTAAACTGGGTGGAAAAAGTGAAAGCAAGCCCTGATCGCATTGAAGATTGGGAGCAGTTCCGTTCATTGGCAGCGCCAAGTGTGGCTGAACCTGTGACTCTGTTCTCCAGTATCCCACCATTTTTATTCACTGATGTTGTGACCCAGCACCCTGGTTCAATGAACTGTTTGCCGGAAACCCAAGGATAATCGTCATGTTTGGAAGATTAACTCTAGACTCAATTCCCTACCACGAACCCATTATTTTGGTCACGTTAACCATGATCGCTCTAGTGGGCAGTTTAGTGGTGTACGCGGTAACCAAAGCCGGTAAGTGGCAATACCTTTGGAATGAATGGTTTACGTCGGTAGACCACAAAAAATTGGGCTTCATGTACATTGCTGTTGCGATGGTGATGTTAGTTCGTGGCTTTGCTGATGCGGTCATGATGCGTAGCCAGCAATTGCTTTCTGCAGCCGGTGAAACGGGCTATTTACCGCCACATCACTACGACCAAATCTTCACGGCTCACGGCGTGATCATGATTTTCTTCGTAGCGATGCCATTGGTTATCGGTTTGATGAACATCATCGTGCCGCTGCAAATTGGTGCTCGTGATGTTGCATTCCCTTACCTGAATAACTTGAGCTTCTGGCTGTTTGTGGTGGGTATTATCCTAACCAACATGTCGCTTGGCTTAGGTGAGTTTGGCCGAACGGGTTGGTTGGCGTATCCGCCGCTGTCTGGTATTGAGGCGAGCCCGGGAGTCGGGGTCGATTATTGGATATGGGCACTGCAAATATCCGGTGTGGGTACCACGTTAACGGGTGTGAACTTCTTCGCAACTATTCTGCGCATGCGTACTCCGTCTATGCCAATGATGAAGATGCCTGTATTCACTTGGGCATCGCTGTGTGCCAACATCCTGATCATCATCTCTTTCCCAATCCTAACGGTCACCATCGCGTTACTGACGTTGGATAGATACATCGGCACGCACTTCTTCACCAATGACCTTGGTGGCAACGTGATGATGTATGTGAACTTGATTTGGGCATGGGGACACCCTGAGGTGTACATCCTAATCTTGCCTATCTTCGGTGTGTTCTCTGAAGTGACTGCAACCTTCTCTCGCAAAAAACTGTTTGGTTATACCTCACTGGTATGGGCGACGGTGGCTATCACTATTTTAGCGTTTGTGGTTTGGCTACATCACTTCTTCACCATGGGTTCTGGCGCCAATGTGAATGCCTTCTTCGGCATCGCGACCATGATTATCTCCATCCCGACTGGGGTTAAGATCTTCAACTGGCTATTCACCATGTACAAAGGTCGTATCCGCTTTACCACGCCAATGATGTGGACGGTCGGTTTCCTAATCACCTTTACCGTTGGTGGTATGACGGGCGTATTGATGGCGGTACCGGGGGCAGATTTCATTCTGCATAACTCGGTATTCCTGATTGCTCACTTCCACAACGTAATCATTGGTGGCGTAGTGTTCGGTTGTTTCGCTGCGATTGGTTACTGGTTCCCGAAAGCGACCGGCTTCACTCTGAACGAGCTTTGGGGCAAACGCGCATTCTACTGCTGGATCATTGGTTTCTTGATGGCGTTCTTGCCGCTTTATGCTCTGGGCTTTATGGGCATGACGCGTCGTTTGAGCCAAGACATCAACCCTGAATTCTTCCCTCTACTGGCGGTTGCGGCTGCAGGTACGGGTGTGATTGCGATGGGTGTTGTTTGTCAGTTCGTGCAGATTTACGTGAGTGTTCGTGACCGCGACCAAAACCGAGATCTAACGGGTGACCCGTGGGGCGGACGCACATTCGAATGGGCAACGTCTTCACCACCGCCGTTCTACAACTTCGCAAAACTGCCTAAGGGCGATGAGATCGATTCGTTCTGGTATCAAAAGCAAAGTGGTGAGTTTGATCCAACTCAGGAAGAAGAATACGAACGTATTCACATGCCGAAGAATACACCGACAGGCATTTATGTGTCTGCATGGGCGTTGGCATTTGGCTTCGCAATGATTTGGTACATCTGGTGGCTAGCGGCGGCAAGCCTAGTGGGCATCGTGGTGACGTGTATTCAACACAGCTACAACGACGATGTGGACTATTACGTGGAAGTTGAAGAGATCAAAGCGATTGAAGCGGCTCGACGTGCACAGCTTGAAGAAGCTAAGAGACAGTCAGTGAAGGGCGACAACTCTGGTCGTGGTAACAGCGCTGACGGTGAGAGTGATAACAACAATAAAGATGATTTGGAGACGACGTATGCAAGCTAATACTCCGTCACACACTTATGATCTTGCACACTCGCATGATCATCACCACGAAGCTGCGGGGAATAAGTTGTTTGGCTTCTGGGTTTACTTGATGAGTGACTGTGTCCTGTTTGCCACGCTTTTCGCGACGTATGCCGTGCTTGAGAGTGGATCAATTGCAGGGCCGACAGGTAAAGACATCTTTGAACTGCCGTTCGTGTTTGTCGAAACCATGATGCTGCTGTTCAGTAGCATCACCTTTGGTTTTGGCATGATTGCAATGAAGCGCAAAGACGTGACCGGACTGAAGCGATGGATCAAAGTGACTTTCGTATTGGGCTTAGCCTTTATCTGTATGGAAGTGTATGAGTTCCACCACTTGATTGCAGAAGGTTATGGTCCTCAAGAGAGTGCGTTCCTTTCAGCGTTCTTTACCTTGGTTGGTACACACGGTTTGCACGTAACGTTCGGTCTTATCTGGATGGCGGTGGCGTATCACCAACTTTCAACCAAAGGCTTGAACGACAACATGTCGATGCGTTTCCAGTGCTTAAGTTTGTTCTGGCATTTCCTTGATATCGTTTGGATTTGTGTATTTACCATCGTGTACTTAATGGGGGTGATGTAATGGAACAGCATCTAGACAGCGGTGTAACGGATTACGTGAAAGGCTTTATTGCTTCACTAATTCTCACCATTATTCCGTTCTACATTGTGTGGGCACATGCGCTACCAAACACGGAAACTTACGTGATCTTGTTCGGTTGTGCGCTGGTGCAAATCTTTGTGCACTTTAAGTACTTCTTACATATGGAAGCGAAATCTTCCGATGGGCGTTGGAACTTGGTGTCACTGATGTTTACCTCCATTGTTGTATTGATTCTTATCGCTGGCTCGGTATGGATCATCTACAACATGAACGTCAACATGAAGTTGTAGGCCAAGGTATGCTGAAAAAATATTTGTCTATTACCAAACCGGGCATCATTTTCGGCAACCTGATTTCTGTTGCGGCGGGGTTCTTCCTCGCCGCAAAAACAGAACCAGCCAGTGCGATGTTGTTACTGACGACTTTAGCGGGTGTAGGGCTTGTGATTGCATCAGGTTGTGTTGTGAACAACATCTTTGATCGAGACATCGACCAAAAGATGAAGCGCACACAAAATCGAGAATTGGTTCAAGGAAATATCAATACAGATGTAGCGTTCGTCTATGCCTTGGTTTTACTGCTAGCAGGCACAGCGCTGCTGTTTCAGTTCGCTAATCCGATCTCTGCGGTCATGGTGTTGCTTGGCTATGTGTTTTACGTCTTTTTCTACACCATGTGGTACAAGCGTACATCGGTTTACGGCACTTTAGTCGGCAGTATTTCGGGAGCCGTTCCGCCGTTAGTGGGTTACTTGGCGGTGACGAATTACATCAGCCTTGAAGCGGTTTTGTTGTTCGCGATGTTCTGTTTATGGCAAATGCCGCACTCGCACTCGCACGCGATCGCGATGTTCCGCCTTCAAGATTATCGAGATGCAGGCATTCCTGTGTTACCGGTGAAAGAGGGCGTCGACAAAGCGCATCAGCACATGAAAGCCTATGTGGTAGCGTTTGGCGCAGTCTCGTTGGCGCTGTTCCTACTCGGAGATGCGGGCTATGAATACCTAGCGGTGTCGGCGGCAGTCTGTTTTATGTGGACTAAAGTGACGTTTCGTAAGGTTGATTGCCTCAACTACATCCAGTGGTCAAAGACTGTCTTTAAAGTGTCTCTGCTGGTGGTGATGAGTATCAGTGGTGTGCTGGGACTGGAGTTGATTCCGTTGCCTACGCTTTTTTGATTTAAGTTTGTCGTTGAACCCTCAATGTTCTGAAGTCCGAGGGTTTGACGACTTTTTATCTGTCCCGCTTTAAGCTATTACCCTTCAAAAATATCACTAAGCCAATCTTCAAGCTGCTCTCGTTTGTCTTGAGGGCCATTGATTACCACTAATCCATTCAGTGTCGCTTGATCCCAAGAGATCGTTCCGTTCGCTAATGCATCGAACACGTCGAGCTCTGTAATAAGCAATAAATCGTTCTCTGTCGGCAAAGTGTCTCTTCCTGAAATGTTCACGCCTTTTTCAATGCTGATTTGGCTGTAGTGACCTTTAATCGCTTCAAATAAGTTGAATTCAATCTTACTCGGATGCGCCTTTGCGAGTGCTGACTTTATCGAAAACAGTTTGAAATGATCCGGTTTATCTAGGTTTCCGAACTCGTCATCTTGCCTTGCTGTGATGACATTGCCAAATACCTCCAGTGAACCGGGCTCTGTCACTAAACTAAATCCGGTTTCTTGGTGTAATCCGCAAGCTAATACCAGAGAAGAACTGAGTGAAAGCAAAAGAACAAAACGTTTTAGCATGTGTGAACCTTAAAAGAAGCGGGGCAGTTTCCTTACTCCAACAATAGACCTAGATCGTTGAGTTAAGGTTGCGAACTGTACCAATAAATAAACGATAAAGGGACCACAATGGGTCCCTAAGTTATCGACTCGCCATCCTTAGCAGCCTTTGATTATTAGCGAACGATGAGCATGATCTCTTCTGGAGTCATTGCCTTATCGAAGTAGCTCATGAATTGACCGAAGCCTTTGATGTCGCCATTCGAGAACGTGAATGCACCAGACTGTAGGTTGGTACCAATCACTTGTTGAGCGTTTGGACCTGCAATCAAGATTTGGTTCAATACTGCACGAGTGGTGTCGATTTGAACGTCTGCGCCTTTCACTGCTTCTTCGTGTAACTGAGCAATACCGTTGCGAATTTCGATAGTGAATGCTTCGTTCGTATCAGAGAAGTTGTACGTTAGCATCATGTTCACGTCTAACGAGTTTTCTGCGATAAGCGTTGAAGTCATCATGTCGAAGATCTGCTTGCTTGGTAGTGCAGTAAGAACGTCAACAGAAGCGAAGCTGATCATGTTAGAGAAGTCACGTTTGTTCTCTAGTTCAGCCGCCGCGTTGAGCGCCCAGTTACGCCAGTTGATGTTCACTTGGTCTGCAGCCCATGCTTTGTAAGCTTGTGCTTTCATCTCACGAGCTTCCATATCTTGCTTGTTTACCGTGATTGGGTAAGAAAGAATTTCTGCTGCAAATGTGTAGTTCTCAGCCTTAATTGCTGCTTGTGCAGTAGTAAGGATGTTGTCACGACCGCCCATGATCTCTACGAATGCTTTAGCGCGTTGCTCGTAAGCCATTGGCTCTAGCTGCCATGGATCCGCTTCGAAGAAACCGTTGTAACCTACGTAAATCTGACGCACGGCGTGTGCAACAGTACCGTAGTGTTCACCTAACCAAGGGTGTTCTGCAAGGTGCTTAGGAAGTTTAACTACTTCAACTAGCTCGTCTGGCGTCATACCTTTGTTCAAGTAACGGATAGTTTGATCATGAGTGTATTGAATCGCATCACGGTAAGCCGTTAGTACGTCAGCTACTGCTTCTTTACCTTCAACAGGACGACCGTGAGAGTTAATCATGATCTCAGTGTCGAACTTACGCATTACGTCGATGCCCTTGAACCACATTGATGGGTCACGGAATTTAGTACCACGGATGGTGTGAAGGTTAGGGAAGTTCTCACCTTGAAGTACTTCAGCCGCGTGTAGGATTTTCTGGTCTGGGAAATAAACCACTAGCTCATCTTTAGTTTCAGATGGCACGTTTTCGATGTGCATTTTCACGCCAGAAATTTCGATTTCGATGTGGCTTTGGCTTGGTACAAACAGGTTTGGTTCAATAAACGAGATAGCACCTTGCATGAAGCGTGGACCAAGGCCGTCGTTTACTGTGCCGTGCTCGCCTTCTTCTACGTGCTTAGCACCTGTGTAAGAAGTACGGTGACCAAATAGAGTACCTAGGTTTGAAGACCAGTTAGCCACTGCAGCTGTTAGGCCTGCTTCTGCGATGATTTTCACTTCACCTGATGCCACTTCTTCGTCAGTCACCCATGCACGCACACCAGAGATGTGGTCGATGTGGTTGTGAGAATAGATGATGGCTTTAACCGGCTTGTCGGTGATTTGACGGAACTGTTCTTTAACCGATTGAGCCATTTCTACCGACTCGCCTGGATCAACAATGATGATGCCGTCCGTACCTTCAATCATGACGGGTGTATCTAGACCGAAACCGTAACCAAGGTATACGTTGTCATCTACTTTGATGATTGCTTGGTCCATTTTACGACCATGCTTGGTGAGGATTGGGTGAACATGGTCAGACTCAGCAGTGTAAGCTAGAGAATCGCCTGTTTTAGAAACAACTTGAATACGTTCGCCTTTGCCCCAGAACATGTTTGATTTGTGTTCGAATAGAACCTCACTCTTGTAGCGAGCATCAAGGTCAATGTTTTGGTATTGCGCAGCATTTGCCGTCTGAAGTTCTTGGCCAACTTTCGATGTCGCTTCTACAGTTGGCGTTGCAGATGCAAAACCAGAAGCAAGTAGAGCGCTCGCGATAGCAACAGGAAGCGCCATTTTTTTGAATGTATTAGTCATGGTCGTGACCTTATATTTGGATACAGGAATTGGATTTCTTGAGCCAAATGATAGAGGTGGGGGAGGTTGTTATCTACGCGCTAATAAGATTTCAACTCATCGTTTTTTCGATGATTTGTTCACCCAATAATTGTATTGACGATTTATATTGATCTGAATCAATTAGTAAATGAGCTTGCAACAGATATAAAAATGCCCCGAAATTCGGGGCATTTGTTTGGAAATTAGTAGCAGGCTAATGAGTGGCTGTTATACGAGTGAATAACAGTCACATCATTGAATGCTTAATCGTTTGCCAAGAGCTAATCGTATACCAAGAGCTTAAGCGCTTACCAAGCACCTAAGTATGACTTGTAAGATTGTAGGCGGACCGTTGCTGCGCCGATTACATCGATGAAGCCCCAGAACGGATGTGGCTTTTCAGCCGAGATCCAAGCCGCGCCAGTTGAACCAATAGGGATGTTGTAACCTTCTGGTTCGATGATCTCAAGTACGATAGTACGACCTAAACCATTACCGTTTCTTACCACGTGTTGACCGACGCTTTGTGGCCCCTGAAGTGGAGAAATACTCGACTCACCGGTACCGGCATTAAAGCTGTGTACTTTTGCTCGGAACACGTGTCCTGGGTATGCATCAACGTAGAATTCCGCAAAGTCACCAACTTGAACGTAGCCGTAAGTTTGGTCTGAGATACGCATCTCAAGGAACTTTTTGCTGGTGTTGTAGAGGTGCATGTTACCCATGACAGAACCTTCAGCGATATTCACTATCGATACCTGACCGTCAAACTCAGCTTTAACGGTTTTCTTTTCTTGTGCCCAGTTTACTTTTTGTAGATCGGCTTTCAGCGACACAAGTTCAGCGTGCAGTACTCGAAGATCGGAGTCGTACTTTTCTACATCACGAGCATTGAATATCTCTGGTGATGTTTCAGTACGTTCTAAGTCGCGAGTCATTTGCTTGATCTGTTCTTCTTTTTTAACTATTGAAGATTCGATCTTTGCTTTGTCTGCGGCAGACTCAATGTCGACGAGGGTGTAAATTACATCGCCTTCTTTAACCATTTGGTTGTGCTCAACAAGCACTTGGTCGATCTGCTGGCCAAAGATAGGTGACATCACCGCGTGTGGCGCTTTGACTGTGGTTGAATTGGTTAAATCAACGGGTGCCCACAAGCGAGAGATAACCGCTAAGACTGTAAGAATCGTAACACCGCCAATGGCTGCCCAAGTGTAGTTTTTGAAGTTCTTCTTCAGTGCACCTGTCGCAAACAGTGACCATACAATTAGGGTGTATGGAATCATCATCTCTTTCATTATGCGACCTCTTTTTCTGTAGGGGATGGTTTTGTTGGAGCCTTATCTTCTGAAGACTGTTCTTTTGAAGATTGTTCTACTGGAGACTGTAGTGTTTGAGACGGCTCTGTTACCGATTGTTCAGGTGATACGTGGACAGCGGCTGTCGCTCCATTAGTCGCATCTTGTTTAGGCTGAACACCACGGCGAATAACATCACTCAGTGATTGACCAATATGTTTCCAGTTCGCCAATGCGATAACCAATGCGATAACCCAGAATGTTTTGCTGATGAACAGTCCACAAAGTGACAGTGCAAACACGATCTGTACGTGAGCGCTTTTGTGCTCTTTTGCTTTATGCACTCCCAGCTCATGTAATTGCCACATGCCGTAAATACCGGCTAATACCACAGCAATGGTCACTGAGAACAAGTAACCAGAGAAGTACTCCATCTGGAAGAAGTTCATCATCATTTCATTGGGATGATTGTTGAATTGAGACATGTCGATGTCTTTAGAATGGATTGTGCCTAATGGTGCAAGAGCCCATGCTCCAGCAAACATCACTGCCATAAACAGGCAGAATTTAATCAAGACCATCACAACGGCCCAGATTTTCTGGAAAACGATTTTAATAAAGTTCATATCTCAACCTAAATAAGGAGAGAGAAAGTGCAGCCTTGGTACAAGACTTTTAGAAGACATCTGAAAGAGGTGTTGAACTCACGTAACCGTATAGACCTACTGAGTCAAAAGTACTAGATGACAATTAAAAATCGCTTTGACCACGTAGACAACGCATTCTCGCGAATAGAGTGTTAAAAACACCTGGCGAAATCATTCTTAAGTAACGTCTACCATTGATAGGTTCGTTTGCTGCATTGGGTTTTAAGGCCGTCTTCCGTGATGTGTGCAACACCATCATCTACACATTTTTAGGTTTTCTGTTTAGGTTAAGAATTGATTTGTTGGCGAAATAATAGGAAGTGTAACTGGTGCTATCTACGCATTATTGCGATATTGAATTATCGTAATTACGATGAATTGAGTGGTTGCTTAAACGTGAGGTGGGTTTATTTGAACAGGCTCAAACTCGGCTTATAAAATATGTCTATTTAATTAGCCTGGATCATAGAAGTGGCTATAAAAGTATCAATAAGGCAGGACGGAAATATTGAATACTCCGACCAGTCTAGGGTGAGTTTGGGTGGATTAAGCGTTACTGGCACAGCGAAGAGATTTAGATTCCAATCTGGCGAATGTGGCAGCTATTCGAAAGAGTGAGTTGTTCTGACATTTTTGCTCTTTACCATATGATGCTTCCTTCTCAGTTTTGTTTTCTCAATGAGCATCCGTTGTTTCATTCTATCGCTTTTACGATAAGATAATTAAATCTATCGCCAAATGAGCACTGAATCATGAGTAATGACATTCCGAATTTTAACTTATTGGCTGTGTTTTCAGCGGTGATGGAGCAGGGCAGTTTGAGTAAGGCTGCCGATCATTTGAATACCAATCAATCGACGATCAGCACTGCGCTCGGCCGACTGAAAAATGAAATTGGCCAAGAGTTGTTTGTGCGCAGTGGGCGAGGGGTTGTGCCTACTGCTTACTCGCAAAGCTTGTATGAGCAAATCAAAGCGCCAATACACGAGCTCAACGGCGTGTTTCAAGGTATGGCTGGGTTTGATGAAGCGAGTACAGAGCGCAGGTTTGTGGCTTCGGTTCCCGAACATTTAAAGTGGATGTTGCTCGATCGATTTTCTCAGTTATCTAACCAAGGCTTATCTCTTGAGGTGTATGACCAACCAGATAGTGATGATCAAGTCCATGAGGATCTATTAACTCAGAAGTTTGATTTGATGATCGACATTGTGTTGCCTGAGCATTCAAGCATGATGAGCGAAAAGCTCTACGACAGTGAGTTTGTGATTGTTTGCCGAAATGGGCACCCTAGGATCAAAGGTGAGATCACCGAGGCGCAATATCTCAGTGAGCAACATGCGGTTTTAGCCAGAACACGTCGCCAAGTAAGAAGTTTGACTCACTACACTTCGTTAGACTTATCCTCGCGTAAAATTGTAATTCACGGCAGCTCTATGGCCAGTAACCTAATGCTGTGTAGCCAGACTGATTACATCACTGTTGTGCCGCTTTCTATGGCGATCCAGTATCAGGAACGTCTTGGGTTACAGTTGTTCAAACCGCCTTTCGATTATCAGCCTATCTCTCATTACCTCATTTGGTTGAAAAAACAGAACACCGATCCGGCACATAAGTGGTTCAGAGAGCAGATCATCAATACGACTAATGACATGTCTAAATCACTAAACAGTTGGCGCTCCGCTTTCTGATCGTCGCCCTATCTTTTGTTTGCCAAATATCTTCTTAACAAATCACTTGTATTAAGTGAGTTATAATAGAAAATTATCACAATGAGAATTTATGATAATTTCATTTATTTGCTGTCAGCTCGTATATTAACCCTAACAAAGGAGTGGGTAACCTCCACTCACGATTATATCGGCTCAGGTTGCTGGGCTAAAAAGGGCGAAATATGAAATTCCTACACACAATGATCCGAGTTACTGATTTAGACAAGTCTATCGAGTTCTACACCAAGGTATTGGGAATGAAGGAACTTGAACGCCACGAAAACAAAGAGTACCGCTACACATTGGTTTTTGTTGGCTATGAGCAAGGCGGCACGACTATCGAGCTAACGTACAACTGGGATACGAATGAGTACGAGATGGGCAGCGCGTTTGGTCATCTGGCATTGGGTGTAGAAGATATTTACGCAGCATGTGACAAAATCAAATCGCTAGGTGGCAACGTCACTCGCGAAGCGGGTCCAGTGAAAGGCGGCTCAACTCATATCGCTTTTATTACTGACCCAGACGGCTACCAAATCGAACTGATTCAACTAGGTTAATCGAGGATATAACAATGACAAACGCACTATTTCAACCAATTCAACTTGGTAATATCGAGCTTAAAAACCGTATTGTTATGCCACCGATGACGCGTTCTCGCGCAACGCAACCTGGTAATTCAGCAAACGATATGATGGCGGCTTACTACGCTCAGCGTGCTTCTGCAGGTTTGATTATTGCTGAAGGCACACAAATTTCACCTATGGGTCAAGGCTATGCTTGGACTCCGGGTATCTATTCTGATGAGCAGATCGCTGGTTGGAAAAAAGTGACTGATGCCGTACATGAAAAAGAGGGCGTTATCTTCGCTCAACTTTGGCATGTAGGCCGTGTAACACACCCAGACAACATTGGTGGTGAACAGCCAATCTCGTCTTCTGCACTTAAAGCACAAAACGTAAAGGTATTCATCGATAACGGTACTGATGAACCGGGCTTTGTTGATGTGGTTGAACCTCGTGAAATGACGAAACAAGACATCAAAGAGGTGGTTGAACAGTATCGCCAAGCGGCTTTGAATGCGGTTGAAGCAGGCTTTGATGGTATCGAACTTCACGCAGCGAATGGTTACTTAATCAACCAATTCATCGATTCTGAAGCAAACAACCGCACTGACGAATACGGTGGTTCAATTGAAAACCGTTTACGTTTCCTAGGCGAAGTGGTTGAAGCTATGGTTGAAGCGATTGGTGCTGACCGTGTTGGTGTCCGCCTTGCTCCGTTCACATCGTTGAATGGTACGGTTGACGCTACACCAGTAGAGACTTACACAGCGGCGGCAGCACTACTTAACCTATACAAAATTGTTTACCTACACATTGCAGAAGTTGATTGGGACGATGCACCTGAAACGCCAAAAGCATTTAAAGCAGCAGTTCGTGAAGCCTACGAGGGTGTCCTTATTTATGCGGGTAAATACGATAGCGAGCGTGGCGAAAAAGCCGTTGCTGAAGGCGTAACTGACATGGTTGGTTTTGGTCGTCCATTCGTTGCGAACCCAGATTTACCAGCTCGTATTCAAAATGGTTACCCACTTGCAGCGCACGATCCAAACACATTGTTCGGTGGTGCTGAAAAAGGTTTAACGGATTACCCAGAATACGCAGGCTAAAAACAGCTGCCTGAAGCAGAGTATTGAGATAGTATCTCGATCCTGTTGAATGTTTATAAAAAGCAACCTTGCAGAGTCGGGTTGCTTTTTTTGTTATTGGACTAAGTAAAATGATGAACGTGAAAGCGATGCGCGGAGAGCTTTACCTTCTATTTGCCACCCTGCTAGCTGGGGTGGGATGGATTGCATCTAAGCTGGTGGTATTAGAAATGCCTGGGCCAGTGTTCATTGGTGTGCGATTCCTCGTCGCGAGTCTTATTCTTCTGCCATTTTGTATTCACCATATTCGTAAGCTTTCGTTTAAGCAGATTCTGTCTCTTTGCGGCGTGGGTTTGTTGTTGTCTGCCTCATTGCAGGTATGGGTGTTTGCAGTTTCGGTGACTGAAAGCTTGTCGGAAGGGGCATTCATCATGAGCTTAGCCATGATCATTGCACCGTTTGTGTCTTGGATTTTGTTTCGAGTTAAGCCTAATCGCGCGTTTTGGGTGTCTTTCCCGATCGCGATTATTGGCATGCTGTTGCTGACTTTGGGTAACGGCTGGCATGTTGAGCAGAGTCAGATTTATTTCTTACTAGCATCGATGTTGTTGTCTGTTCACTTTGTGATGAACAAGCGTGTGATTACCAATATCAAGCCTATCGCATCAATCTGTGTGCAACTGTTTGTGGTGGGTGTGAGTGGTTTAGCCTTTGCTTCTATGACAGCTCAGCCGGAGTTCGAAATCACCAAAACCTTAGTCTTCTGGTTTATTGTCTCTGCGGTGATCGCAACGTCTATTCGTTACTTGCTACAAACGGTCGGTCAGCACTCCGTGAACATGGAAGTGGCGGCATTGATCATGATTCTTGAGCCTGTGTGGACGCTGCTGTTAAGTGTGAGTGTGCTTGGCGAAAGTGTAGAGATGCAGAAGCTGCTCGGTGGGGCGGTGATCATTGCTTCACTATTTTGCTATATCAAATGGTCGAGACGAAAATAAAACACTCGGCGCAAGGCCGAGTGTGGGTTGTTCTTCAAGTGCTTTTCTGAGCCTTATCAGGCGAGTGTTGAACAAGACTTGTCGAGTGCAGAGCAAGGGTTAAATTCTGCGAATAAGACGTGCAAAGGGTGTCACCGTACTTATCGTTCTCGCTGGTAACTATTCTAACAACGAGCTTTAAATACAGGTGGTAAAGTCGAACCCTTACCACCATAGTCCTATCGCACAGCCTTCTTTTCTTTATGCCATCAATTCGAATGCACTAGGGGCGGGAAAGGACGTGAATGAATTAGTCGCGAATAGTGACTTTTGTAATCACAATATCTTCGCAAGGCACATCTTCGTGTCCCCAGCGAATGGTTGTTGGTGCTTTCGCAATTTTGTTTACCACATCCATACCTGCTGAAACCTTACCGAATACCGCGTAACCCCAGCCAGCATTGGTTGTTGAGGTGTGATCTAGGAAATCGTTGTCATCAAGGTTGATGAAGAACTGCGCCGTTGCAGAATGTGGTGCATCAGTCCGAGCCATTGCCACAGAACCAATCACATTCTTCAAGCCACGGTTTGCTTCGTTGACGATTGGGGCACGAGTTGGTTTTTCTGTCATGTCGATAGTGTGACCACCACCTTGAATCATGAAACCTTCAATAACACGGTGAAATGTCGTGCCTTCGTAGAAACCGTCTTGGCAGTATTTAAGGAAGTTTTTCGACGTTACTGGCGCTTTTTCAAGGTTCAGTTCAATCTCGATATCGCCAAAGTTGGTGGTGAAAGTAATCATAGGGTTACCTAAAGTTGAAGTTTTACTGAGTCGTAATGACGAAAGTGGGTTGCAGTATAGGGAAAATAACAGCAGATACTAGTGATGGTTTTATTGTGGTTGAATTCTCATCAACCACCAAAATCACGCCTGATATTGTTTAAGGAACATCTCGACACTTGAAGTAATGATCACTTGTTTGTGCGCAGCATCCGGTGACGGCACATGACCAATGATTTGCGGCCAAAACGCAAAAGACTTAAGCAGACCAATGAACTGCGTGGAGGCGAATTGTGGGTCTAGTTCTACTAAACGACCGTCTGCCAACGCGGCTTTAACCCAGGTTGTAAGTCCACTTTCTGCTTGGGAATATTTTTCCATCGCTTGATGCGCCAGTTCGGCGTTATGGAAATACTCTGAGAACAACACGCGTGACAGGTCGATGAAGCCTTCAGACTCAAGTAACTCAAGTTCTTGATTGGCTATCGACGAAAGCTGTTCTTCAAGTGGCAGTTCTGCTTGATAAGGGAAATGCGTCGCGGCCAGAGTTTTGCTCCAAATGCTGTCCAGAATCTCATCTAAAAGCAGCTCTTTGCTGGCAAAGTGATTGTATACGGTTCGCTTTGATACTTCTGCGCGGCTCGATATTTTATCCATGCTGGTGGCCTTGTAGCCATGCTCAGTAAACTCTGCGATAGCAGCGGCAACGATCGATTCACGTTTTCTTTGGCTCAGCGTTTTTTTTACAGTCATCGGGATACTACTCAATATGTCGCGGTTAGCATTACATACGCTAATTTTACACCAGTAAGTTTACTTTTAGAACACCAATCCGCGTATTGGTAATTCGGTCGAGAGCAACTGAATCGCTTTGCAATGCACGGTGGGTATCATAGAATCGAAAGTGTATTCGAATTTTATTGATATCAACGGAAGAGAATAAACAATCAATGAGTAGTATTTTAGAGTGTATTCGTACAGTTGGACGAGGAGAAAGAGGGCGTAAGCCTTTATCGTTCGAACAAGCCTACCGCATCATGGATGAGTATTTAAGCGGAGAAGTCGGTGACGACCAAATGGCTATGCTACTGATGCTGATTCGTGTGCAGAATGAAACCAATGAAGAGATCGCTGGCTTTGTAAAAGCGTTTCAATCTCGAGTGCCAGATTTAGGCGCTGATATTGATTGGCCGTGTTATGCAGGTAAGCGTAACGATAACGCCAGTGGCAAGCCTTGGAACTTGTTGGCGGCAAAAATCTTAGCTGACAATGGCTATAAAGTGTTAATGCATGGCTATATGGATAAGCCGAGCGGTAGGACGCACGTTGAAAGCCATTTGCAAGATGTCGGTGTGCAAAGTGCTGAGAGCCCTGAACATGCTAAGTCGATTCTTGAACAAGACGGCATTGCTTATTTACCGCTAGCTAACTTTGCGCCCGAAGCACAAACCATGATTGGTTGGAAACACCGCTACGGTTTGAGAACACCAATTAACACGGTAGTTCGAGCATTGAATCCTGGTGGTGGCCGTTTAGGTCTGCGTGGCAGTTTCCATCCTGGCTTTCCACAACTTCATGCGGAAGTTGAGCATGTTATCGGAAATAAATCCCACTCGGTGATTTCATTCAAAGGGATGAACGGTGAGTCGGAATATAATCCTAAAGTTAGCCAAACGGTATGGATGAGCTCTCCTGACAAAGTCGAATCGTTCTACTGGGAAGAGATGATGAACCTAGAGCTGCCACTTCCTAGTCAATGTGTACTTGGCACATCGGCTGAAGATATGGCGCTAATGGCGAATACCGTTGTCGACAGCATGACAGCCATTCTCTTTGCAGAAACGCACGATAAAACTGAGGCATACCAGAAAGCGGTGCGCCTGTGGCATGAGTATTGTGCGCGTTAGATGGTGGTTTGTAATCTATGAGAGAAGGTCAGCGAGCGCTGGCCTTTTTATACTTGATTTCTAGCAAGGGCTTTTCGTGAACGCCCAAACAATAAAGCTACTTCACTCGCATCAAGCGATGCATTTTGTCTTCGAACTGAATCTCAATCACCTGTGAGATTTTCATCTTATCAACACGATCAAGCATTCTCGCTTGGTAATCACGTTTTTTCATCCACTCTAGCGGTTCTTTAAAGCCATCTTCATTAATCACAAACGACTGATCGGTAATAGAGTCTTCAAAGATATGAACCACCCAAATGCGTGATTGGAAATCCAATAACTCACTAAAGTAGCTTTTTAACTTAGATAAGGAATTCGTTAGATACGTTTTAGGTGGGGTTTGGGAAGACATAGTAAACCGTATTTGGACAATGAAAATCGGCAAGGGCGCCGTCTGATCATTATAGCCTTTACCCGTTAGGCTTGTCAGGTCGAATTCGGCAGCCATTCACGGCTATTGCGCTTGCTAATGCTACTATGGCTGCCAGTTAGAGATTAACCAAATCAGTGTCGGATTCACTATTTAACGAATAGGCCGAAGTCGATCTCTTGTTCTCTTTGATATTTCACCAGCTTCACTTTTAGGTCGTGTTTTGCTGCTAAATCAATGGCTAAGCATGACATGCGTTTTATCTCATCAACGCAGCTTGATATCAGCGGTTTTTCTTGATTATCGATAGTGGCGATGAGTGTGTTTTCTGTACCGTCGTTACCTGCGTAAATATACGCGTACATGTTGTTGTCGTGTTGCATAAACTTCCTAAAACGGGATTTCTAATTATTAGTGAGGTGAAGATTACAGGGTTTATTTACGCAGGCTAGCTCGGCTAAGTAAGGTTAAGCAAGGGAAAGTAAGGCTTTGTAAGGGCTCTTTTTTTTCTTTTTCTGGCGTTCGAAAACGTGCTCAACCCTTTGTTTGTCTCACTTTTTTGTCTTGTTAGGTTTTGCCTATCAATAAAATTGTTGAAATCCATTTAGTAAAATCAAGATTTTAGACAACAATTAACTTAACAAGATAGAAAATATATGACGCAAAGTATTTAGGGAGAACGCAATGCATTCTATTAAAGTGAAAGATTACATGACGCAGCAGGTTGTGACATTTACTCCTGATATGCCGTTAAGTCTAGCGTTAGACAAAGTGATGCGTAGCCACCATATGGGTGGGCCCGTAATCGATGATAACGAACAAGTGATTGGCTTCCTTTCAGAGCAGGATTTACTCGAGAAACTTGTGAAGGTCAGTTACTTCTGCCAAGACACACACCTTGTGGGTGACTGTATGTACCAAGAAGTGCTGTCGGTGTCACCTGACTTATCCATTATTGAATTGGCGGACATGATGCAGGTTGGAAAACCTAAAGCATACCCTGTGATCGATAATCGAAAACTGGTGGGTATTATCACCAGAACTGATGTTTTGAGAGCAATTGGCAAGAACTTGGAAGAATGCTTCAAACATCAGGTATAGTAGCGTGTTAAGAACGATTATTTTTCTCAATACCCTCAATTGAAAAAAGGCGCACTAGCGCCTTTTTTCCGTATAGCGCTTTTCTTGGTCGATCCTCTCTTTTTGGATCCCTAGCCAGTTGAACAGTTGAACAGTTGAACAGTTGAACAGCTGATTAGGCTTTAGCTCTTGGGTATTCCAACTTTTGGAGGTTTCATGTCAAATCAAACGGCAAAGTTTGTTGAAGGTTCAACGATGCGCCACATATTGGTGATGTCGGGGGCTGGCTCTGTCGGTTTGATGGCGTTATTTGTGGTCGATCTGCTCGACATGCTGTTTATCAGTATGCTCGGACAGGTTGAATTGGCTGCTGCGGTAGGATTTGCAGGTACGCTGACTTTCTTTTCTACCTCCGTTTCTATCGGTACTTCCATTGCCATGGGCGCATTAGTGTCCAAAGCCATCGGCTCCAAGAATCAAGAGCACGCTCGAAACCTAAGCACCAGTATCATGCTGACTGCGTTTGTTATCAGTTCAACCATAACTGCAATCATGTTCGCTTATATTCCAGAGCTGCTAGCCGCGATAGGCGCCAAAGGCATTGCAGCCGAACGCGCTCAAGCTTACCTACAGATTTTGCTACCTAGTGGTCCATTTTTGGCGTTAGCGATGGCAGCGGGTGCGGGCTTAAGAGCGGCAGGTGATGCTAAGCGTTCGATGTGGGCAACTTTGTCTGGCGGCATTGTTAACGCGATTCTCGATCCTCTGTTTATTTTTGGTTTTGGTTGGAACATCGAAGGGGCGGCTATCGCTTCGGTTGTCGCTCGTTTCTCGGTGCTATTCTTTTCGCTTTATCCTCTTATTCGCAGCCATCAGCTGGTAGCTCCGCCTTCTTTTGTGCAATGGCGCATTAATATTCGACCAATATTGGCGATTGCGCTGCCTGCGATTATCACCAATACCGCAACGCCTATCGGTAATGCGATTGTAACAACGGGTATCGCACAATATGGTGAGGATTTTGTCGCGGGCTTTGCCGTGATAGGTCGTCTGACGCCAGTTTGTTTTGCGGTTATCTTTGCCTTGTCTGGCGCTGTGGGGCCAATCATTGGTCAGAACTTTGGTGCTGAACGCATGGACCGAGTAAAAGAAACACTCAATAACTCATTGCTGGTTACTACGGCATACACCATCGCTGTTTGTATTCTGTTGTACTTCGTTCAAGGTTATGTCATTCAAGGCTTTAGCTTACAAGGTGATGCAGCAATCATTGTGGCGGCTTTCTGTACCTATGTGGCGTTAACCTTCACCTTTAACGGTGCACTATTTGTTGCCAACACGTCTTTCAACAACCTAGGTAAACCGCTTTACTCGACAGCATTGAATTTGGGTAAAGCGACGTTAGGTACTCTGCCGTTCGTATATCTAGGTTCGCAATGGTATGGCGCTTTGGGTGTTCTCTATGGTCAAGCTTTGGGTAATGTTTTGTTCGGAATTTTAGGTATCTTGGTGCTTCGACATCATATCGCTGAACTGATGCAAGGATCTCAAGTTGATCCAGTGGAAGATGATGTGTCGATTGTCAGCTTGAACACTCAGCCATTCTGTTCACACGATGCGGTTCTTATTGATGATGTATCCGCTAACCGTGAAGAGTGTGCGGAGCTTAAATCTCAGTAAGCCATCGGCGCTGGCATAATATTTTTGTTTTCTTGAAAACTTCTTCTTGACCTTGGAGTAGCCTCCAAGGTTTATACTTTTGATGAACTTAAGGTTCTGTTGCTCGTAAGTTAGCAACAACCTCAAGGCTTTTGAGTATTAAGGAGATACATTATGTGCGCAAAACATGCAGCGTGCCGCTCAGCAAAAGTGGACGTTCAACCTCAAGCGGCAGGAGCAAGTTGCTCTAGCCCTAAAATTTCAAGCATCACAGCAGCAGGCACTTCATCTGGTTGTTGTAGCTCTTCTGCTGCTCCGTCATCGTCTGGAGATGATTGTTGTAGCTCGTCGGACAGTGGAGAAGAAGACAGTCAGTCCTCAACTTTATCTCTCGATGCCAAATTTTCGAAAAGTTGGCTGGTTGCCGGAATGGACTGCCCAGCTTGTGCAAGAAAAATAGAAAACGCGATCAGCAATATTGACGGTGTTATTCAAGCGAAGGTTCTCTTTGCTACCGAAAAGCTGGTTGTGAAATTCGATAATGAAAGCATTGCTGACACCATTGAACAGGTCTCTATCAAAACGGGTTTCCCTCTTACGGAAGTCGGTTCAAAGAAAGAAAAACAACAACCTGAGACTTTTTGGCAAGCTCATATCCAACCTAATTTACAGATTATCGCGATTGCAGCGGCAATGCTGTTTGCAGTGCTTGTGAAAAGCACCTCACCTCAATTAAGTGAAGGCTTGTTTACGGTAACTTGTCTGCTTGGTTTATATCCGGTGGCGAAAAAAGCGGTTCAGTTGGCACGCTCAGGAACACCATTTGCTATTGAAACCTTAATGAGTGTTGCCGCGCTGGGTGCTTTGTACCTTGGCGAAACTGTGGAAGCTGCGATGGTTCTATTGTTGTTCTTGATTGGTGAGCGCTTAGAAGCGTTTGCTTCATCTCGAGCAAGAAGTGGCGTTCAAGCGCTAATGGCATTGGTACCAGAAAACGCGACTAAGATCATCAACGGCGAACGTGTAGAAGTTGCCGTCAGTGAACTGGTTCCAGGTGATGTGATTGAAGTGGCTGCGGGCTCTCGTTTACCTGCTGACGGACAATTGATTACAGACGCGGCAAGCTTTGATGAAAGTGCGTTAACCGGTGAATCTGTTCCTGTTGAACATATCGAAGGTAACAGCATCATGGCTGGCGCTGTGGTGGTCGATAAAGTGGTTCGTATCACCATCACTTCAAAACAGGGTGAGAACGCGATCGATCGTATTCTTCATCTGATTGAAGAAGCAGAATCACGTAAAGCACCACTAGAGCGATTCCTCGATAAGTTCAGCCGTTGGTACACACCGTTAATGATGGTAGTGGCTCTGTTGGTCATCATCACGCCACCATTGTTGTTTGCGCAGCCATGGGAAACATGGGTATACCGTGGCCTAGCGCTGTTATTGATTGCTTGTCCGTGTGCCTTGGTGATCTCGACTCCTGCAGCGATTACCTCTGGCTTAGCAGCAGCTGCGAAACGTGGCGCGCTCATTAAAGGCGGCGCAGCGCTAGAGCAGCTTGGCAAAATCCAAACCATCGCCTTCGATAAGACAGGCACACTGACCGAAGGTAAGCCTCAGGTTACGGATATTCAACCTCTATCGGGTTGGCAACAAGACGCGATGCTGCGTGTGGTTGGGGCGATTGAAGTTGGCTCTACTCACCCGTTGGCGCAGTCACTTGTCGCTAAAGTAAAAGACCTGAATATTGAGATTCCTGAATCACACAACAAGAAAGCGTTGATTGGTAGTGGTGTTGAAGGGGATGTTGATGGTGTTAAGTATCAGGTTCTGTCACCGTCTAAAGTCACGTTCGAACTTGGTGCCGATGTGGTTTCTCAGGTAGAAGCATTAGAAGGTGAGGGCAAGACGGTTGTGGTTGCTCTTGAGGTTAAAGATCAAGAAGAATCAACAGAGCAAGCTACGACGGTGATTGGTCTGATTGCTTGGCAAGATACGTTACGCAGTGACGCTAAGCTTGCGATTGAACGACTTAATGAATTAGGTATTCAATCTATCATGTTGACCGGCGATAATCCGCGCAGTGCAGCAGCGATCAGTAGCAAGATTGGTATGCAGTACAAGGCAAGCCTATTGCCAAGCGACAAGGTATCTTACGTTGAGGAGTTATCTCAACAGTCGCACGTGGCGATGGTCGGTGATGGCATTAATGATGCACCAGCAATGAAAACGGCGAATGTCGGCATCGCAATGGGTGGTGGTACGGATGTCGCTTTGGAAACGGCGGATTCAGCACTGACTCATAACCGTTTAACTGAGCTGCCAGCGATGATTGAACTGTCGCAAGCGACCATGAACAACATCCGTCAAAACGTAGCCCTTGCGCTTGGTTTGAAGGTCGTATTCTTGGTGACAAGCTTGTTAGGTATTACCGGTTTGTGGGTGGCAGTTTTAGCGGATAGTGGTGCAACTGCATTGGTGACATTGAACGCATTGCGTCTGCTTCGATTTAAATCTAAAGCGGACTAAATCGAGCTCACCGACATAGAGCATTCTTAATATAAAAGCGCCTTTAGCGGTAATACGTTAAAGGCGCTTTTTGTCTCATTAGTATGCAACATAGGCGTGCGGATTGCTTATTTTTGTGATGCCAATCGGTTTTTTGTGAAACTTGAATTATTGTTGCGATCATCCATGTGACATGCGTCACTTCATTTTGTAATGAGCTTGGTTAGAGTGTGTTCGTACCCCACGAATTTACTATGAGCTTAAATAAGGGTAAAAAGCCCAATAAGCCAAAAGGAGCGAACTATGTCTCAAGCTGTTTTCCACTTAGGTGTTACTGAAGCAGATCTTAACGGTGCTACTCTTGCGATCATCCCTGGTGATCCTGCTCGTGTGCAAAAAATTGCAGAAGAGATGGAGAACCCAGTATTCCTTGCTAGTCACCGTGAATACACGCTTTACCGCGCAGAGCTAGACGGCAAACCAGTTGTTGTATGTTCAACAGGTATTGGTGGTCCATCGACTTCTATCGCAGTTGAAGAGCTTGCTCAACTTGGTGTTCGCACTTTCCTACGTGTTGGTACGACTGGTGCTATCCAACCTCACGTAAACGTGGGTGACATGATTGTTTCTACAGGTTCTGTTCGTCTAGACGGCGCTAGCCTACACTTTGCTCCTATGGAGTTCCCAGCAGTGGCTGACTTTGAAGTTGCAACAGCAATGAAAGCGGCAGTTGATGAATCAGGTGCAACAGTTCACATGGGCGTAACGGCATCAAGCGATACGTTCTACCCAGGTCAAGAGCGTTACGACACGTTCTCTGGTCGCGTTGTTAAGCGCTTCCAAGGCTCTATGCAAGAATGGCAAGACATGGGCGTTCTAAACTTCGAGATGGAATCTGCAACACTGCTAACTATGTGTGCAAGTTCTGGTCTGAAAGCAGGTTGTGTTGCTGGTGTAATCATCAACCGTACTCAAAAAGAGACGCCTGATCACGACACTCTAAAAGTAACAGAAGCACGTTCAATCAAAGTGGTTGTAGAAGCCGCTCGTAAAATGCTTTAAGTCTTAAAGTGCTCTGAGTTTTAGAGAGCATTAAGTCTTCAAGTGACATTAAATTTTGAAAATGGCCGCATCGTATGATGCGGCCATTTTTTTGTGCCGTCTGAAAGTAATCAATAGAGAAAACAGACAACAAAAAAGGCGAGTGATTTAATCGTCATTCGCCTTTTTAACAATCTGCTTAAGAGCATTGAGCTCTCATGAGCTTATTGGTTTTTAGCACTCTAGATCTTCACTGCCACCCGCAGCTGTAAACCATGCCGTTAGGTGTGTTTTAAGATCTTTCAATTCGTCAGGGCCAATCAATGCAAGGCCAAGATCTTCAGCTCGTGTGATGTCGTTATGGCGAAGAGGGCGGAAGCTCACTAACATTGCACGTGCTTGTAGGCCACCTAGCAGGTCTCTAAGCGATTCCAGTTTGTACAAGGTGTCATCACCATCATCACGCATGCCTTTGGTCTTACATTCGATGATGTGCAGCTTATTGTTCACCACAGAGGCAACATCAAGCTCGTTACGAACCTCACGTTCACCCAGTTGACGGTATACCTGAACATTCAAAGAACGGTCTTGAATGGTCGGCATGTCATCTTGGATCTGCTTAACTGTGCTGTGAACCAATGTTTCAAGCCATTCACCGTTTGAGAAGCGGCGCGCGTCTTCGTTGGCAAAGGTCAAAATACCATTGTCGTAAGTCGCAATTTTAGCTTCAACCAAATCGCTCAACAGCATGTTGAGCTCGCGATAGCCTTGTTGCTTCTCAGATAGACCTACATCAAGTTTTTGTTCTTTACGGCAGGTCGTTGCTAGGTAGTTCAATGTCGCAAGGCCAGGGCCTAGTTCGAGTGCGTTACTTGCCCAACGTTCACCCAGTTCATAAAGTTTCTGATCCAGTTGCGGAGACAGCTGAACATCGCTGAATTCACCGCGAGCACCGAACACAGTCAGGTAGTCGTCGATGGTGATGCGGTCTTGAACTTGTGCATCTTCTTTACCATTTGGGTACAACCAACACAGCTTGTCACTGTTTGGTTCAACCACGAAGATTGGCCAGTGGTAAGTACGGAATACTTCGTACACAGAAAGTAGGCGGTGACGAAGGCCACAACTTGCGTTGAGCTTCACTTCTTGACCGCGTGCTTTGAGGTCTTCGGCAAGGGTTTGGATAGATTCTTTAATGACGGACGTATTTACGATGGTCGGAATTTCGAAAAACTCACTCGTAATGTCGCGCTTATGCAAAACGCTGTCTAAACGTTTGTACATACTGACTTGATTCTTGTCGCCGATAAACACGATGTGGGTGCTGACCGTTCGGTTATCAAGTAATGGGGTGAGCAAGCGAATGGGGTCTTGATCGATAATGCCAACATGAACAGCCATATAAATTCCTTAATAGCGGCTCGCTCATAAAGGTGAAAGAAAAAACGGGAAGCAGCAAGCCTTAATAATCATATAATGACAAAGCTCATAAAAAACAAGGGCAACCCTTGATAAAAGTTGCCCTAGCTCAATTAGTTACCACTATTGGGTAAGAAGTCTCAACAATCTCACTAAATATCTATCGATTCTTCATTTATCTATAGTTTGAATTGATGTACTAAATCACCTTGCTGATTCGCCAAAATTGTTAGGTTTTGGCTGGCTTCTGCAATTGAAGACATCGCTTGGTAACTCTTATCTGCGATATGGTTGATGTCTTCGATGTTGCGTGCAATATCACCAGACGTTTCACTCTGCTCAGCGGCTGCTTGAGAGATGTGTGTACTCATGTGGCTGATCTCTAGAATCAAGGCTTGGATCTCTTCCATCGCACTGTTTGCACTTGAAGCTTGTTGAACCGACATGTCCATATCGCTCATACAGCTTTCAATAACGTTGCTTGCCGTTTTCGAGCTTGATTGCAGATTGCTGATCATAGTCTCGATTTCAGAGGTTGATTGAGTGGTCTTCTGTGCTAGCACTCGTACTTCATCGGCAACGACTGCAAAACCACGACCTTGTTCACCTGCACGCGCTGCTTCGATTGCCGCATTAAGTGCAAGTAGGTTGGTCTGTTCAGCAATACCACGAATAACGTCAAGGATTGAACCAATCTGGCTACTCATCTGTTGTAGCTCGCCTACAGCGCCCACTGATTCAGTAAGGCGAACTTCAAGCTGATTAATGGTGCTGATGTTGGTGTTCATGATCTGACGACCAGACTCAGAAGCCGATTCTACTTGTTGAACCATGGTGAGTGAGCTTTGCGCGCTGTTCGCCACTTCTTGTACAGAATGAGACATCTCTGTCATTGCGGTCGCAACAGTCGCGGTTTGCTCACGTTGGCTGTTCAATTGAGCCTGCGTTTCAGATGACGTCTTCTGGTTGACGCTTGCAGTCTTAGTTAAGTCATCTGAAGCATCATTCAACTTCACAAGGATATTGTGCAGGTTGTCAGCCAAGGTGTTGATGTGACGGCTCACGCGGCTGAATTCGTTGTCGTAGCGAATATCGATACGCTGAGTCATATCACCTTCAGTTAGACCTTCTAATGTACCGAGGATGCGAGTTAATGGCTCTCGTACGCTGTGTGCAATGTGGTAACCAATCGCAGCAGCGAACACAGTCACAACAATGCCAATGGCAATCGCGTTGAATAGGCCTTTGTCGTAGATGCTGCTTGCGTCAGCGAGTGATGAGTTAAGTTGCTCTTCAGCGGTCACGTTGAATGAGTCCAAAACAGCCATCGCTTGGTCAACTTCTAGAGCTAGGTTAGCGATGTTCACGTACAACGCTTGTTTGGCTTGTAGGTAGTTATTGTGTTTGTCTAGTACGCCACCTTTCTGACCAACGTCTTTGGTGAACTTCTGAACCGACTCATCGAAGACATTTTTAAGTGCTGGTAGTTGTGTTGATAGACCTCGATAAGCGTAGTTAAGATGAGTAACGGCCTTTTTGTTTTGGTTAAGGGCTTTTTGAACGAAGGCAACATCAGAGCTAGCAAGTGCATCAGAGGTAATAACTTCTGCGTCTTGCAGTTTGATGAAGTAGCTCTTTGCCATCACTTTTACAGAGATGCTTTTTTGGTCGGCAACGTACTCTTTCATACCAACGGTTAATTCTGAATGTAAGCGTTGGAAGTCACGAGACGCTTTTTGTACTTGTTCTTGTGCTTCGAACATCGCGACGTAGTTGTTCATCGCTTCGTCAGCTTCGGCGAAGTAGCGTTCTTCCATTGCTCTTAATTGCGCGATACGTTCAACAAGTGAAGCATTGTTTTGGCTTGCCGCTTCTAAACTACCGAGAACTTCTGAAAACGAGTTTTGTGATGCAGCAAATTCTGTACGCATTGCAGACATGCGTTCAGCGTTTTGTGTGGTTAAGAAATCTTTGAATGACTTATCAGCAGAAAGCAATTGAACACTCGTTTGATTTGAAAGCGCGACAAGTGGTAATGAGGTTTCTGAGACACTCTCAAAATTGCTGTGTATCTGATTCATGCTGTTCATCATGATGGTTATCGTGACTGCGAACATGATGATGATCAGTGCGAAACCAGCGTACATACGCTTGATCACAGATCCCTTCATGGCTTTCTCCCTAAATAAAAATGCAGACCTAATGTCAGGTCAAAGTAAAACTAACAAAATTATCAGCATTCTATTGAGCTCGGCTTACGCATTTTATGACGCACACGTCAAAAATAGCGCTCAGTTATAACCAACATGCCATTCTTGAGAGCTAAGGCTCGTTTTCTTTGATTTGAACGGTGTTTTTTATTATGCTTTAAAGCAGATTTATTGTGGTTTGATGCGGCATAGCGCATACTCAAAGCATTAAAAAATAAATGTTTTATCGGAGAGAAACATGGCTGAAGAAACCATTTTTACTAAGATCATCAACAAAGAAATCCCAGCAGATCTACTATACCAAGACGATTTAGTAACCGCATTTCGCGATATTAACCCTCGCGCGCCAAGCCATATCCTAATCATCCCAAACAAGCTGATTCCGACAACTAACGATGTTGAAGTCCAAGATGAAGCGATGATGGGGCGCATGTTTACTGTTGCTCGCAAGTTAGCAAAAGAAGAGGGCATTGCAGAAGATGGCTATCGTCTTATCGTGAACTGTAACTCTCACGGTGGCCAAGAGGTTTATCATATTCACATGCACTTGGTTGGCGGCCGTCCACTTGGCCCCCTATTAATGAGCTAATAAAAAGTTAATGAGCTAATGAAAAGCTAACGAGTTAATGAAAGCTAATGAGCTAGTTTAAACGCGCTCATTAGTGGGTTAACACAAGTAGTTAGTTGGAAAATTTGTAGTTTGTATGCCAACTTTAAGTTCTATCTGTTGTCTGAACATCGGCATCGCCTAGGCAGAGGCTAAATCAGTAGGGTTTCAACTGGCTTGAGATCCTTTTTACAACGCGTTTCGTTTTGATAATGAGACCATTAAAGGTCATCAGACCCTAATAAAGTAGGCATTTTAAACATGCACGGAGACGATAAGTGAAGCAACAGTTTAGATTCGCTTCCATTGCCCTGTTATCGGCGTTGACCGTAGGTTGTGCGAGTATGTCTGCAGGAAGCCTGTTCAGTCATTACAGCGCACAAAACAAAGCGATCTACCAAGCCGTTAAATCTGGAGATTATTCAGAGGCTCAGCAAGAGCTACCAGATTACGCGGCAGGCGACATCCTTGATAACTTTGAAAGAGGCAGAATTAATCTGCTGGATCAAAAATACCCTGAGAGTAAGGCTTCGTTTGAAGTGGCTGATCAGGCGGTTACTGAGCAGCAACGCAAAGCCGTGATCTCAATCTCAGACAGTGCAACCAGTGTGGGTGCGTTGGCTGTGAATGACAATATTACCGAGTATGTGCCAGCCGATTACGAGTTGGGCTTTCTTCATCTGTATCTCGGTTTAAATTACCTCAAGAAAAACGATTTAGAAGGTGCGGTGATCGAAATGCGTCGCGCCAACCAAGTTCAAGAACAAGCGAAGAAGCAACGCGAGGCTGAGTTAGACAAAGCAGCCAGCGATGCGAAGAAGCAAGGCTTGTCTGCCAATGTGGGTAGCATCCTTGCCAATTACCCTGATGCGGGTAAGAAACTGCAGTCAGTACAGAATGCGTATCTGATGTTCTTGTCTGGTCTGCTTTATGAAGCGTCAAATGATTTAAACAGCGCCTACGTTGACTATCGTCGTGCTTTGGCTGTGATGCCAGATAACCAAGAAATCATCGATAGAACCATGGCAACAGCCGCTCGTTTAGGGATGCGACAAGATTTAGCAACATTAGAAAAACGCTATAAGCAATCTTCTAAACTTAGTGCAGGTGAAGGGCGAGTGATTGTTCTTCAAGAGCAGAGCGCTGTGCAAGCTATGGACAGTTGGCGACTGGATTTGCCTGTTTATGACAGTCGCGATCAGGGGGCAATATACTCTCTTGCGCTGCCATATTACCCAAGTCAAAACGTAGAGCGTTTTTCTGCCTTGCGAATCAGCGGACAGCCGCTACAAGAACATTTGATCACTGATGTAAACGCGATGGCGCAGAACGATCTATCGGAACGTATGACAAGCATTGTTATTCGCCAAGCGCTACGTGTAGTCGCGAAAGATCGCATTCGAAAAGAAGCAACCAAAGGCGATGATGTCGGTAATATTCTGTTCAACGTGTGGAACACACTGACAGAGCAACCAGACACTCGCAGTTGGCAATCTCTACCGGCTGAGATTAAGAGCAGCACGTTCGTAGCAAACAGCGGTCAATATACGCTAGAAGCGGGCGCTAAAACGTACGACTTTGATATCCGAGAAGGGCAGACCACTTTGGTGTGGATTTCTCGACAAGGTAACAATGCAACAATGTGGCATAAACAGCTAGGGAGGCTGTAATGAAAAAGTGGTTAGTGAGTTTAGCAGCGGTTATGGCTCTGGCTGGTTGTGCTGATAATACAGCTGGCGTAAGGGTCGATAGTCTGACTCAGAACGTTTTCTTTGGTGACAAGGTATTGGGTAGCCGTTTACAGGTTGAAGATATCCGCACCGATCTAGTCGACGGTCATACGCGAGGAATCGTTCGTTTAAACAGTAACTATAAAGGCGACCAACATATCCTTTATCGTTTTTACTGGTACGACGATGCCGGGCTTGAGGTCAACCTAAAACAAGGCCCTTGGAAACAAGCAATTGTTCGTGGTTTTGAAAGTATTTCGTTGTCGGAAGTGTCGGTAAACCCGAAAGCGACTCAGTTCAGAGTCCAGTTCCGAGAGCAGTAAGTTAGATTAAACGGGTCTCATGATTCGTAAATACAAGAATTTAAGAGTGTGGGTAACCCCGCTCAGTGATAAGTTGAGGAAACAAAATGAAAAAGAGTGTCATTGCGCTACTAGGTTTAGCGGTTATTTTAGGCGGTTGTTCAAACAAGGTAAGCTACGGTGATGCACAAGCAGTAGAAACCACGACAATCGATTTCGGTTCAACTGACCTTCAAACGATTGCGGGTGAAATGGTCGATAGCATGATGGCGTCTGGTTCTGTGTCTTACATTACTCGTGAACAGCGTCCAATCGTGTTTGTAGAGCGAATCAAGAACAAAACAAGTGAGCACATCGATACTGAGTCAATCACTGACACTATCAGTACTAAGATGCTGAACTCTGGTAAGTTCCGTTTCGTTGATATGGACCGTGTAGAGTCTGTTCGTGACCAATTGAACTTCCAAAACAACGATGAGCTTGTAAACCAAAGTTCAGCGATTCAATTCGGTAAAATGGTTGGTGCTCAGTACATGCTGTACGGCAACCTATCAAGCATCGTTAAGAAAGCGGGTAGCGATGAAGACGTATACTACAAAATGACGATGCGTCTAATGGATCTTGAGTCTGGCTTGATTGAATGGGCTGACGAGACTGAAATCCGTAAGCAACAATCTAAGAGCCTACTAGGCCTTTAATTTCGCTTACTTGCCAACTATGCGCAGCCGGATTTGACAATGTCTAGTATTGGCGGCGCTTAATCTTGACAGCGTATAGCTTGGTCACACGCCAATGCAGTGCATGATGTGCTGTTTATGAAGAGACACTGGCTTTTGGTCAGTGTCTTTTTTGTAGGGAATGAAGACGTTTATAGGGCAGTTAAGACGTTTATAGGGAGTAAATATGGCAATTTTTTCTTGGTCTGAGGCTAAGCTTCTTGATACCAGTTTGAGTTCGCTTGACGGTTACTTTTCTGAGCCTCCAGTTAGAGCACAGACATTAACAGGCGGTTTGACCAATCGATGTTGGAAGTTGGTCGATGCCGATGGTACTGCGTATGTTTGGCGGCCAACCACACCTATCACCAAAGCGTTCTTCATTTCTCGCCATGAAGAGTACCAAGTGCTGTCTGCCATTGAGCGACTCGGTATCGGGCCAAGCCCAATGGTAGTGAATGAGCAGGGGTTACTGGTTGAGTGGATTGCGGGTGAGACACTTTACGAAGATCTAGAACTCGATGACCTGTTGAAAACGCTGACCTCTGTTCATCTGGTTAATACTGCGCGATTACCACTGCAACCATTCAGTTTCACGGCGCGAGTCGACCATTACTGGCTGCAGCTTGATGCGATTCATAAGACCGAAGCCTGCACTAAGATTTATCAAGAGTGGCGCGTGGCTCCGAGTATTACCAATGTTGACCTGTCTTTGTGCCATTTTGACTTAGGTGGTTATAACCTAGTGAGAAACAGTGACTGCATTAAGATTATTGATTGGGAATACGCTGCGCTCGCAGACCCTAGGCTCGATTTAACATTAACCATTGCGGTTGCTGGCGCGCCAGTCACAGAAGCGGTTGAGAAGTACTGTCAGCTGCGAGGAATCCATGATGTTCAGCCTTGGCTTGATGGTGTAGAAGCATGGTTACCAAGAAGCCAGATGATGGCGATGCTATGGTATTTACTTGCTCATCAGCTTTGGGGCGATGAAAGTTATCTGCGTGAAGCGGAGGCTCTGAGTCACACTTTATGTAGCTAGGATCACGTTTAGGAAGTGAAAAATATAATTTCTCAGCTGTTACCTTTAAAACCTTGTTTTTCGTGTTAGATTGATCAAAACGTACCAATATTCAACGGGGGAGGTACAATGATTATCTATCTACATGGCTTCGACTCAACAAGCCCGGGCAATCACGAAAAAATACTGCAGTTGCAATTCATTGATGATGACGTTCGTTTCATCAACTACAGTACTTTGCATCCAAAACACGATATGCAGCATTTGCTAAAAGAAGTGCATAAAGTGATAGAGCAATCAGATGATCCGCATCCAATTATTTGTGGTGTAGGTTTAGGTGGTTTCTGGTCTGAGCGCATTGGTTTCTTGTGTGGGATTAAGCAGGTGATTTTCAATCCAAACTTGCAACCTGAAAACAACATGGTAGGTCGAATTGACCGTCCAGAAGAGTACGAAGACATCGCAACTAAATGTGTTGCTCAGTACCGTATGAAAAACAAAGGACGCTGTTTAGTGGTGCTTTCTCGTGAAGATGAAATTCACGACAATACCAAAACAGCTGCCGCGCTAGAAGATTACTACGATGTAATCTGGGATGAGAAAGAGAGTCATAAATTCAAAAAGATCTCTCAACATCTTCAAGCAATGAAAGCGTTCAAAAACGCTTAATCAATCCAGATGTTTTATAAAAGCAGTGCTCAATGAGTGCTGCTTTTTCACATCTGAATCTTAGAGACTGGTATTGATAAAGTAGTTGTATATGTTTTATCGGTCGGTTTGTGCATTTATAGATCAGTTTGCGCAAACGTTAACTAATTAGTCGCGAATCCTCATTGAGGGTAAGGATTTTTTTGTTGCGGTCATCTTTTTGCTATATATAATGTTCCCAAGCAAAATATTTTGACAAATATCAAAAAAAATTGAGAGCGAGTGAAAAAACTTGCCCATAATTTGTGTTCTGCCTCTCAGGTAGTCACCTTTTATATCCACGTGAGCAAAGCAACAAACCATTATTTGTTGTTTGTAACCCCTCTAACTACTCGGTGAGCTGTCGTTATTCTTTTTCGCGGTAACCCAATTTGTAACAGCCTTCGCATTCAAGGCCGAGTAGATACATAGAATTTATCGGTTGGAGTAATCGAGCCGAACCCCATTTATTCATTTTGTAAGAGGATTGTCATTGTGACAAAAATTATCGTAGTAGGCGGCGGTGCTGGTGGTTTAGAACTAGCAACTAAGCTAGGCCGCACTTTAGGTCGTAAGAAACGTGCCCAGATTACTCTGGTAGACCGTAAAGCAAGCCACCTATGGAAACCATTACTTCATGAAGTAGCAACGGGTTCATTGGACGAGGGTGTTGATGCGTTAAGCTACCGTGCGCACGCAAAAAACCATTACTTCGATTTCCAAATGGGCAGCCTGAACGACATCGATCGTGAGCGTAAAGTGATTGCACTAAGCGAGCTTACAGACGAGCACGGTGAACTGCTGATGCCAAGCCGTGAACTTGAATACGATATTCTAGTGATGGCGCTAGGCTCAACGTCAAACGACTTCAACACTCCAGGCGTTCGTGACAACTGTATTTTCCTTGATAGCCCAGAGCAAGCACACCGTTTCCGTACAGAAATGAACAATCAGTTCTTAAAGCTTCACGCTAAGAACGGTCAAGGCACGGTAGACATCGCGATTGTTGGTGCTGGTGCAACTGGTGTAGAGCTTTCTGCAGAGCTACACAACGCCGTTAAAGAACTTCGTACTTACGGCTTCGGCGACCTAGATTCAAGCAAGCTGAACGTAAACCTAGTTGAAGCGGGTGAGCGTATTCTTCCAGCTCTACCTCCTCGTATTTCAAGTGCAGCACACTCTGAGCTAACCAAGCTTGGTGTGAACGTTCGTACGAATACGATGGTGACTCAGGCGGATTCTGACGGCCTAACAACCAAAGATGGTGACAAGATCCCAGCTCAAATCATGGTATGGGCAGCAGGTATCAAAGCACCAGATTTCATGAAAGATATCGGTGGTCTTGAAACCAACCGTATCAACCAGTTGGTTGTGAAGAACACGCTGCAAACAACACTGGATGACAACATCTTTGCAATCGGTGACTTGGCGCAATGTACACAAGCAGACGGTTCATTCGTTCCGCCACGTGCCCAAGCGGCTCACCAAATGGCAAGCTGTGCATTCAGCAACATCATTGCTAAGTTGAACGGTCGTGACCTGAAAGACTACATCTACAAAGACAAAGGCTCGCTAGTTTCACTTAGCCGTTTCTCTACGGTAGGTAGCTTGATGGGTAACCTGACGAAAGGCTCGATGATGGTCGAAGGTCGTATTGCTCGTGTGGTTTACATCTCTTTGTACCGCATGCACCAGATGGCGCTTCACGGCTTAATCAAAACATCACTGATGATGCTGGTTGGTCGTATTAACCGTGTACTTCGTCCAAACCTAAAGCTTCACTAATCAGGTAAGCCTTCTCAGAGCATTACGCTGATAATAAAAAAGAGCTCTTCGGAGCTCTTTTTTGATCGTGTCGATTATGGATTATCGCAGGTGTTGAACTCATTTCTGCTGTTAAGACGTTGGAGGTAGCACAGAATAAACCACGCCATCTTTCGGCTTACCGTTAAACAGAAATCGATTCTGGGCAATGGTTTCTCGCTCAGCGCCACACTTCTCGATCAACTTTTGGCTGGGTAGGTTCTCGGTATCGCAGACAATCTCCAAACGCGTTAACTTGAGTTGCGCGAAACAAAATTCAAATAGGGCGAACATCGCTTCTTTGGCGATCCCTCTCCTTTGAAAGTCATCACCGACCCAATAACCTAAACTCGCCATATTAAAGGTGTGGTAAAGCTCATTAATGGCAACCATACCGACTAACTTATCGCTTTTTCGTTCAAAGATGCCAAAGCCAAACGCATCGGCTTTCACCCAGTTCAGGCGAGTTGCCAGAATAAATTTCTCGGCCTCGACGATAGAAAACTCTTTATGACACCAGTCGACCCATGGCAGCAAGCTAGGGGAGGACTTAACCAGCTGAGAAAATTCTTGAGCATCTGAGGCCTCAATGATTTTAAGGCTAAGATTTTGTGTGTTGATCTGAAATTCAGGGCTCATAGAGCGTACCAAGTAACGTGTAAGTACTGAGCAAAGAGAGTCAGTACAGAATAAAGATAGATAGCACTTAATAAAACGCCCTCACTAGGAGGGCGGATTGAATTATTTATATAATTATAGCCGAATCGGCAAGTAATTTACTGCGCTACACGTCTAACTTGAATCACCATTCCAAGAAGTGGGTGGTCAAGGTAATGAGTTTCTGTACTGCGCATACGACGTTTTTGGTCCATGCGGTAGCTCTTAAGGAACTCTTGGACTTCAACCGTCGGAGAAATTTCAGTTAGATTGCCCACCTGGACGTTGCTTTCTGCGCCACTTACTGGTGAATCTAGCTCAATTTGTTGCTCTTGTAGAGTCACTTCACGAACGCTTGGCGCTTTTAAATCTAATGTCGTTTCAGCGTATAGGTAGTGCTGAACGTAGATTTGCAGCTTGCCGTCTAATTCGTAGAGTGGCTTATCAATGGTCTCTTCTTGGAACCCATCAGCGCTGCCTGCAGTGATTGCGCCTTTTTCAGAGCCATCAGCATTAAACTGTTTAGAGAAATCTTTACCTGCTTGAATATGGAAAACGGGTGCCGAGCTCTTACCTTGGTCGCCTTGACGCCAAGCGGTATGCATCAGAACTTCAAAGCCAGCGTGTTTACGTAGCTTGTCTTTCTGAGGCGTTAACTTGTATTCCGAGTAAGGTAGCATTTGAACGCTTTTCTTTGCTCGGTATTGGGTATCTTGAAATGAACCAACGCGTTCAAGTGAAATCTTAGGCTGTGTATTTGGCCAAGATTCGTTCACCTTCTCTGCATCAACAGCGCGCTTAAAAATGATCACTTCTATATCAAATTGTCTCTGCGCCAAACTTGGCAGTGAGACGAACAATAGTAGCAGTGGGATCAGTCTTTTCATTTTTACTCCGTCTTCCAGCCGAACTACCGGCTGGATAATTTATATGTGCAAGTGGATTGGGTCTTATGCTGAAGGCAGCAAGTTTTGTCTGAATTCGCCCAATAAATCACTAACAAATTGAATTCGCTTCCGTCTGTCGACCAATGGTATCGTAAACTTGAACTTTGTTGGTCCTTCCATTGAAAACTTTTGCGGTTGAGATTGCAACAGTTTAACAAGGTAGGTCGGGTTTATGTCAGCATCCGGGTAGAATTCTAAGAATCCACCCTTATCGTGGGCTTCAATTTTCTTCGCTTTGATAGACGCTGCGGCTAATTTTAGCTCAGAAACTGATAACAAGTTCTTGGTTGCATCAGGCAGAAGGCCGAAGCGATCAATCAGCTCGACTTTCAACTCTGCCAATTCGTCGGTGTCACTCACACTCGCAATACGTTTGTATGTTGATAAACGCGTGTTGATGTCTGGAATATAGTCGTCTGGCAATAGTGCAGGCAGACGCATCTCAATTTCAGTTTGTTCACGCAATAGATCATCAAGCGAAGGCTCTCGACCTTCTTTCAACGCTTCAACCGCTTGTTCAAGCATCTCCATGTACAAGGTGAAACCAACCGACTGGATTTGACCACTCTGTTCATCACCCAACAGCTCACCCGCACCACGAATCTCTAAATCGTGAGTTGCTAGGGTAAAGCCTGCGCCCAAGTCTTCGAGCGAAGCTATCGCATCCAATCGCTTGATCGCATCTTTGGTCATTGCTTTAGGGTGTGGCGTTAACAAGTAAGCATAAGCTTGGTGGTGCGAACGACCTACACGACCACGTAATTGGTGCAGCTGTGCTAAACCAAGGTTATCGGCTCTGTCCATCAAGATGGTATTTGCCGTTGGTACGTCGATACCGGTTTCAATGATGGTTGTACACACCAGTAAGTTGAAGCGCTGGTGGTAGAAGTCATTCATGATGCGTTCCAGTTCGCGCTCTCGCATCTGGCCATGAGCTACAGTCACGCGCGCCTCTGGAATCAGCTTTTGCAATGACTCTGCTGTTTTCTCAATCGTGTCGACTTGGTTGTGTAGGAAGTAAACCTGGCCACCACGCATGATTTCACGCAGCACCGCTTCTCTGACGATGGCATCATCACTCTCGCGAACGAAGGTTTTAATTGCCAAGCGTCGTGCGGGTGGTGTAGCGATGATCGAAAGGTCACGCATGCCACTCATTGCCATGTTCAGCGTTCGCGGGATCGGTGTCGCAGTAAGCGTTAGAATATCGACATCCGCACGCATCGCTTTCACTTTCTCTTTCTGACGTACACCAAATCTGTGTTCTTCATCGACAACCAGCAGGCCTAGGTCTTTAAACTTAATATCGCTCGAAAGCAGCTTGTGAGTCCCGACTAGGATATCCACTTTACCGTCGGCGACATCTTGCATGATTAGTTTTTGCTCTTTAGCTGATTTGAATCGGGATAGAACCTCAACACGAATCGGCAAGTTGGCGAAACGGTCACGGAAGTTTTCGAAGTGTTGCTGAGCAAGTAGAGTAGTAGGAACTAAAACCGCTACTTGTTTGCTGTTGTCGGTACAAACGAATGCTGCACGCATCGCGACTTCGGTTTTACCAAAGCCAACATCACCACACACCAAACGGTCCATGGCTTTGGCTTGGCACATATCAGACATAACAGCATTGATGGCCATCGCTTGGTCATCGGTTTCTTCAAACGGGAAGCCAGATTTGAAGGTCGCGTATTGGCCACGGTCGAGCACAAACTTGTAGCCAGGTTTTAGCTCACGCTTAGCGTAAACATCAAGCAGTTCGGCTGCAACGTCACGGACTTTTTCTGCGGCGCGTTTACGCGCTTTTTGCCACGCTTCGCCACCGAGTTTATGTAGCGGTGCAGAATCTTCGGCGCCACCAGAGTAACGTCCAATAAGGTTCAAAGACGCAACGGGCACGTACAGCTTGGCATCGTTTTGGTACTCAAGTGTCACGTATTCGGTTTTCATGCCACCGGCTTCGAGTGTCTGCAAGCCGATGTAGCGACCAATACCGTGGTCAATGTGCACTACAGGTTGACCTGGTTTAAGTTCGGCTAAGTGACGAATGACAGTGTCGCTGTTAACGCTTTTTTTGTCTTTCTTACGGCGCTGAACAACGCGATCACCCAACAGGTCGCTTTCACAGATAAGGGCGATGTTTTGCTCTTCATGGATAAAACCGTGTTCAGCAGAGCCAAGGATGAGGCTGAACTTGTCTTTGCCTTTAATTGAGGCATCGAGGTTTTCAACTTCGCTTGGTCGTACTTTAATACCACGAAGCAGTTCACTCAGCGCTTCACGACGACCTTCTGATTCAACCGAAAAGACCACTTTTCCTTCGAAGGCTTCAGTGAACTTTCTTAGGTTTGCGAGTGGTTCTTTATTCTGATGCTGAACACTGAGATCAGGAAGAGACACAACCGGAAGGTTGGTACGTCCAGCTTTCTCTTCAATTGAATCTAAGCTCAGATTGACTTGTGGCTTCTGTTTGAAGTGAGCAAACAGCTCGTCTTTCTTCAGCCACAGTTGTTCAGGCGTGAGAAGTGGCCGTAATGGGTCAACACCGCGCTGTTCGTATCGATGAGCAACGTCCGTTAGGAATGAGTCTACTGCAGTCTCGACATCACCTAGAATCAGCAGTTGCGCTTCATCGGCAACGTAATCAAACAAGGTTTCTGTGTGATCGAAGAACAGCGGTTGCCAGTACTCGATACCAGCAGGCCAAGTACCCTTAGAAACCTGCATATAAACCGATTCTGGTTCGCGGCGCGCATCAAACTGTTGGCGCCAACGAATACGGAAATCTTCAATCGCCGTTTCCGAGGTTGGGAATTCGTGAGCAGGCAGCAGGCGGATCTCAGAGATGTCTTCGATAGAACGCTGGTTTTCAGGATCGAAGGTACGAATGGTATCGATCTCATCATCGAAGAAATCGATACGATACGGGTCTTTGCTGCCCATCGGGAACAGGTCGAGAATCGAACCACGACTTGCGTATTCACCTGGGCCAAACACTTGATCAACGTAGCGATAGCCGGATTTTTCAAGCTGTAGACGCAGTTTCTCTAAAGAGTAGAGATCGCCCGTTTTCACCATTAACGTGTGTTGTAGCAAAAAGTCACGCGGTGACTGGCGTTGCAATAACGTGCTGATCGGAACGATCGTGATGCCATCTTTTAGTGTTGGCAGTGCGTAAAGGCGTGCGATACGATCTGAGATGATCTCTTGGTGCGGCGAGAAGCTATCGTATGGCAGCGTTTCCCAGTCAGGGAATAATGCGACTTCATGTGCCGTAAACTGTTCAATTTCAGATTGAAGCTTAAGCGCCACTTGTGGGTCGGGTACAGCCAAGACGGTATGGCTGTTGTGTTGCTCTGCGAGTTTGGCAATGGCAAGAGCGAGAGACGAACCGACTAGGTTACCGATGTGCTTTTTGTCACCGGCACCTTTAAGTTTAGGTAGTGTAAATATGGATTTTTTGGTCATGTTAATTTACTTGTTATCTCGGTCTAGAGAGCGTTGACGCAAGAGTTTCTGTTGTTGATAAAGTGCCGCTTTAATTAGCAGGTCTTGGTCGGTATCGCGAAGATGAGCGTATTTAAATTTGATTTCGAAACCTGAGTCTTTCGCCTCGCTAGCAAATACTTCTGCGTAGCAATAAATGGCTGCAGCTGGGTGCTCTAGAAAAAGTTTGGCTTTTACTAAGCGACCCGGTTCGATGTCTGCTTTTGAAAAGCAGGAAAACTGACTCGCACCAAATGAATAGGTGTGAGTGCGAAATTTCTCATCATCTTGCTGCGATAACATAAAGCTCAACAAGAGGTTTAATTTTGAGTTTTGTGCATCCAATAAACTGGTGACATTCTTCAAGTCGCTGTTTTTCAGTTCCGCTCGAGCGCTGTCAGCTAACAGATCCAATTGGCTAAATTCACTTGCCACCACAAATGGTGCTGGGATCTCAGATTCGAATTGAATTTGAGAAGGTAAAGTGAAGCCGCTGTCCATTGGTTCAATATTAGCGGTAAGGCTATGGTGAACGGTGAAAAACTCTTGTTCTGTCATGCGTTAGTTCCTTGAAGTGATCTATTGATTATCGCTATGTGGCCGCAGTAATCAAGGTCAGTTAATTGAAAGTCTCAAATAGTTGTTTGAAATTTGGCTATTTGACAAGGTTCTGTTTTTCAAGCCTAACTAATTGAGTTAATTCACTCTATATTTTCAATTAACCCCTACACAGTAACAGCAATACCCGTTACATTAACCCGCATCCCTTTTTGATGGTTCAAAGTATGTTTCATCCTATTTCAGTGTTTGTTGGCCTGCGTTATTTGAAAGGCCGTTCAGGTGATCGCTTTAGCCGTTTTGTTTCTTATATGTCGACAGCAGGTATCACCATTGGTGTGCTGTCTCTGATTACTGTTTTATCGGTAATGAATGGATTCGAAGCGCAGTTAAAAGACCGAATTCTTGGTGTTCTTCCTCAAGCGGTGGTTTATGAGCAAGGTGGCACCACCTCTCTTTCTGCCCAAGCGCCTAATTTTGCAGAGCAAATCTCGCTTAATGGTCACGTTGAACCGATTGTCCGCAGTGAGGCGGTGATTCAGAGTCCGGCTCAGTTATCTGCGGGGCTATTAATCGGTATTGAACCTAATTCAGATGACCCTCTTCAAAACCACTTGATTGCGGGCAGATTGTCTTCACTTCAAGCTGGGCAATATCAGCTATTTCTTGGTCACACCTTGGCGAGAAATTTGAAGGTATCTATGGGTGACAAAGTTCGCCTGATGGTGACCAGCGCGAGCCAGTACACCCCGTTAGGTCGTATTCCAAGCCAACGAAATTTCACCGTTGCCGGTATTTTCAATACAGGTTCTGATATCGACGCTCAACTGATGGTGACGGATATCCAAGATGCTGGGCGTTTGATGCGTTATAAGTCAGACACCATTTCAGGTTGGCGACTGTTTTTTGAAGACCCATTTGAAGTCGCGGAACTATCGAACCAACCCTTACCTGATGGATGGTTGTGGAGCGATTGGCGTGACCAACGTGGCGAGCTGTTCCAAGCGGTTCGTATGGAGAAAAACATGATGGGCCTAATGCTTGGTCTGATCATCGGGGTTGCTGCATTTAATATTATCTCTGCGCTGATTATGGTGGTGATGGAGAAACAATCTGAGGTCGCGATACTTAAAACTCAGGGCATGACTGACGGCCAAGTGATGGGCATCTTTATGGTTCAGGGCGCGAGTAGTGGCGTGATTGGCGCACTATCCGGCGGCGCACTAGGTGTTGTTCTGGCAATGAACCTTAACCCGATTTTAGAAGCGATGGGTGTTGCTCTATTCTCGTTTGGTGGTCAGTTACCTATTTTGATTAACCCAATTCAAATCGCTGTTGTTGTGGTTCTGGCTATTGCACTTAGCCTGATTGCCACTGTATTCCCTTCTTATCGTGCATCGTCTGTGAAACCTGCTGAGGCCCTTCGTTATGAGTAATTTTCTTCAATGTAATGATATCCGTAAAACGTACCGTGAAGGCTCGTTAGATACTGAGGTGCTCAAGGGAGTCAGCTTTGACATCGAAAAGGGTGAGCTAGTAGCAATCATCGGTACCTCTGGCTCGGGCAAAAGTACCTTACTGCATATCTTAGGCGCATTAGACGATGCTTCTGCGGGCAGTGTGAGTTTTCTTGGTCAAGATTTAGCATCTTTGAGTTCGAATAAGCAGGCGAAGCTTCGCAACCAGCATCTTGGCTTTGTGTATCAGTTCCATCATCTTCTATCTGACTTTTCAGCTTTAGAAAACGTGGCGATGCCGTTATTGATTGGCGGCGAAAAGCCCGCTAAAGCAAAGCAAGAAGCACAACGTTTGTTGGACAAAGTTGGATTGAGTCACCGCGTGGACCACCGACCTTCAGAGCTTTCTGGTGGCGAGAGGCAACGTGTGGCGATTGCTCGTGCATTGGTGAATAAGCCTGCGCTAGTGTTGGCGGATGAACCAACCGGTAACCTTGACCATAACACCGCACTGTCTATTTACGACTTAATGCGTGAACTGAACCGTGAATACGATACTGCCTTTTTGGTCGTGACTCACGATGGTGAACTTGCCGGTAAGATGGATCGCCAACTTCACATGCAAGATGGTTTACTGGTCAACGTAGAAAAAGAGGAGAGCTAAGTGTTTTCCTCTTTATCTCTATTGATAGGCGGCCGATTTAGCCGTGCGAAACAACGAGACAAGATGGTGTCGTTCATCTCATTGTCTTCGACGATTGGTATTGCGGTTGGTGTCGCGGTGATCATTATCGGCTTATCTGCGATGAATGGCTTTGAGCGAGAGCTTCAATCACGAGTACTTTCTGTCATTCCTCATGGTGAATTTGAAGGCGTGAATGAGCCTGTGACTCGTTGGGAGCACGTGATTGAGGAGTCGGTTAAGCACGATAAAGTCGTTGCTGCTGCGCCTTATGTGAAAATTACTGCGCTTGCTGAAAAGGGCAAAGAACTCAAAGCAATTGAAGTTCGCGGCGTTGATCCGCAGCTAGAACAACAGGTATCAAGCCTATCGAGTTTTATCGATAAGCAAGCTTGGAGCGAGTTTAAGGCAGGGCAACAACAGATCATTTTGGGTTCTGGTGTAGCGAATGTGCTGGGTGCGAAAGTCGGTGATTATCTGACTTTGATGATTCCGACGGTAAACGGTTCTGTGAAGGTTCAGGCACCAAAACGTGTTCGAGTGAAAGTGGTTGGCTTGCTGACGCTTAATGGTCAGATAGATCACAGTTTGGCGCTAATCCCGATTGGTGATGCTCAGGTCTACGCAAACTTAGGTGAGGCGGTAACTGGGGTTTCTTTGAAAGTGACCGATGTGCTGAACGCGAACTCTATTGTGCGTGAAGTGGGCAATCAGCTTGATGTGTATGTGTATCTACGAAGCTGGCAGCAGAAGTTTGGTTTCTTGTATCGAGATATCCAACTCGTTCGTACCATCATGTATCTGGTGATGGTACTGGTTATTGGTGTGGCTTGTTTCAATATTGTCTCGACGCTAATGATGGCAGTAAAAGACAGAGCATCAGAGATCGCGATTTTAAGAACCATGGGTGCATCAGACGGCCTTGTGAAGCGCATCTTTGTTTGGCAGGGCGTATTCTCAGGCGTGTTAGGCAGTTTAGTGGGCAGTGCAATAGGTGTGCTAGTCGCTCTTAATCTCACGACACTAATCAAAGGACTTGAAAAGTTGGTCGATCACCAGTTCTTGTCCGGTGATATCTATTTTGTCGACTTCTTGCCATCACAACTTGATATGACGGATGTTGTTGTGGTTTCCGGCACTGCGATTGTGCTGAGTTTACTGGCGACATGGTACCCAGCATCACGCGCGGCGAAGTTGAATCCAGCCTCAGTGCTGAGTTCTAAATAGCATTCGCCTAAATAACAGGCCGTCAGTTTTCAGTCGATACAAAAAAGGATCCCAGTGGGATCCTTTTTTATTGAATTCAATTCGTGTTCTTTACGACTTTCGTTACATGCCAATCTTGCAGAGGTAAGTAGCTCATCCGATTTTAACTTGTGTACGTTTTAAGTGAAGCGCATACAAGGTTAGATTGAATAACAAGAAATGGCGTTCAGTGCCTTGCTTGTCGCTTCTTCCAACTTCTTACTACTGAGTAGCGCCATAAACCGCGAATACCAAAGTAGCCAATCATTGCTGAAACCACGCCACAAATCAGACAACCCAATAAGAACGGAGGCCCTATAGTGCTCATTTGCGCCAAGATGAAGTCCCAAGACAATTCGAAATGGAAGGCTTGCGGTGGCACATGCATAACAAACGCCCCGACTTTATAAGCAAAGTAGAAGAGAACAGGCATGGTAACCGGGTTACTGATCCAAACAAGTGCGACAGCTAAAGGCAGGTTAACGCCACATGCGACAGCAAGGCCTGCAGACATAATCATTTGACTTGGTAGAGGGACAAACGCCATGAATAACCCAACAGCAAACGCGCCAGCCGCAGAGCGACGATTAAGGCACCATAAGTTGGGGTTGTACAAAACATTGCCAAAAACTTTCAATGCTTTCTGACGCTTGATTAGATCATGGTCAGGCATAAATCGTTTGATAAACTTTCTTGGCATAGGAGGAAGCTACTCTCTTGTTTAACACTTGGTTCTTGATTTCATTTGCTGCGACAGTTGTGTCTGCCAGCTTCTGGCCTGTGATGCCACATTGGGTTTGGGCACCATTGATGCTGTTGTTACTGCTAGCACCAACAAAGTATAGCGTTTTCCGGAGTGCAAGAGGTCCAGTAACAGCATTGATACTAGTTATCTGCCTAGGGAATGCGATTGAAATACAAACGAGTCGCTTATTCCAATCAGGGCAGAATACTACCATAAATGCGTCGGTTGTTAGCCTTTTTAGTGAAAATAGCCACGGTTTTGAAAGCGTAATAGTAGTCAGATCAATTGGCGGCGAAAAATTAATCTTTCCTCAATTGATAAAATTGCGTTTGTTTACTCCTTTCAAGCTAACGCTTGGAGATGATGTCTATTTATCGGCCTCAATAAAGCCGATATGGGGCAAACTCAACGAAGCCGGCTTTGACCGAGAAAAGTACTTGTTTAGTGCTGGCGTGGTTGCCAATGCAACTTACAGAGCAGATACCAAGTACCGAATTCATTCTAGCACCAACTTACGCGCCCAATGGTTTGAAGCCAGCCTTGAAAGGTTAAGTCTGCTGGCAAATCAAGATCTCATTATCGCTTTGAGTTTTGGATATCGAGACCTTATTCCGCCTCAGCGGTGGGATATGCTTAAAAGCAGTGGCCTGATTCACTTGATGGCTATTTCGGGGCTGCATATTGGGATTGCCTTTGGTATCGGCTATCAGATTGGCAAGATATTAAGGTTACTTTCCCCTTCATTTCTTTGGTTACCTACAATATTCGGGCTCGGCTTGGCGTATTTCTATAGTTGGTTTGCTGGATTCACGCTGCCAACTTTGAGAGCTTTGGTGATGTGCGTTATCGCGAGTTATTTCTTGTGGCGTGGGCAAAATATCAGTTTGCTTCGGTATGTTACTTTAAGTGTGTGCGTGGTTCTGCTGATTTGGCCGTTTTCAGCTTTGTCGAGCAGTTTTTGGTTGTCCTTTGGTGCATTGGGCGCTGTTTTCTATATCGCCTGTAATACTCAGCGCTCAGCTTCAAGCTTTACATTTATCGACCACGCACTCCAACTTATTAAGCTTCAACTGATGCTGACATTCCTTATCGCGCCTTCCTCGATGTTGTTTTTCAAAGGAGTCAGTTTAGTCTCTGTTTTCTACAACTTGTTCCTTTTGCCTTGGGTATCGATGGTGACGATCCCGCTGTTGTTTCTGGCAATGTTTCTAAGCTTAATATCGGAGTCAGTGTCTGGCGTGGTTGGTATAACAGCGCTAGACAATGATTTGGTCAGTCAGCTGTGGAAGTTAGTCGACTTATCGCTTGAGCCTCTCGTATTTAGTCTTCCTTTCTCTGAGCGATTTTGGATCCAAGTAGATAATCAGACGATTGCATTATCAGTATTCCTTATCTTGTTTTTGAGCTTTGTTAGTCGGTATTTCAAGCGAACATTATCGATATTGGTAACTGCAGTGTTTGTGCTGTGGTGGGAGTTCAGCAAACCCCAGCAAGACAAACTAACTATTGATATCTTGGATGTTGGGCATGGGTTGTCTTTGGTCTTGGAAAAGAACAATCAGATTGTTGTTTATGATCTTGGCAATGCGTGGCCAGGAGGCTCGGTTGTTGAGTCTTTGTTGATTCCTACTTTAAACCAGAGGGGGATTTATGAATTAGAAGGCGTGATTGTGAGTCATTTCGATTCTGACCATGCTGGTGGTTATCCGGCGTTACTTGAGAACTATACGCCAAATTGGATACGAACCAGTCAGAACATTATTCAAGAACGCCAATCTACCACTCAAGCCCCGCCTAATATTCAAACATGTACTATTGGAGAGGTTTGGAATTGGCAAAATATAGTTTTTGAGGTGTTGTGGCCTCCAAAGCAAGTGAAGAGGGCGTATAACCCACATTCGTGTGTGGTCAAGATCTCAGATCATAGTGTTGATTTCTCAATGTTGCTCACTGGTGATATTGAGCTGGTAAGTGAGTGGTTACTTGCTCGTGAAGGAGAACAGCTAAGGAGTGATGTTATGTTGGTTCCGCATCATGGTAGCGATTCGTCATCGATTAAGCCGTTTATTGGGGCGGTGTCCCCTCAGCTAGCGATAGCTTCTCTTGCCAAAGGCAATCAGTGGGGAATGCCTAGTGAGTCTGTTATTGAACGCTATCAGGAAGCGGGGAGTACTTGGCTTGATACTGGAGAAAGCGGACAAATAACCATCACTCTTAGCAAAGAAGGTTGGCAATATCATGCGATTAGAGAACAACAAGGCGGGCAGTGGTATAGGCAGATGCTCCGTAAGGGAGTAGAATAGATAGATTATTGTGAGAAAATTAAGCGATTCTATGTCAACACAAACAGATGAAACTACCTGGGTCACATTTAAAAGACTTTGGACTTATATTCGACTATATAAGGCCGGCCTAGGTGTTGCGGTAATTGCGCTTATCATAAATGCCGTTTCTGATACCTATATGATTTCCTTACTAAAGCCGTTACTTGATGAAGGCTTTGGTAATGCTGAATCTGACTTTTTACGCACGCTCCCTATTATTATCTTTGCCATGATGTTTATTCGTGGTGTCAGTGGCTTTGTTTCAACCTATTGTTTGAGCTGGGTCTCTGGCAATGTGGTGATGGAAATTCGTCGTAAAATTTTCAGCCATTTCATGCACATGCCTGTTTCTTTCTTCGATAAAGAACAGACAGGCGCATTGCTATCTCGAATTACTTACGATTCAGAGCAAGTGTCTGCAGCAACCAGTAAGGCGTTAGTCAGTATTGTCCGTGAAGGTGCAAGTATTATTGGCTTGTTGACGCTGATGTTCTGGAATAGCTGGCAGTTGTCTTTAGTTCTATTTGCTGTCGCACCCGTTGTCGCTTGGGCTATTACCATAGTTTCTAAGCGATTCAGAAAGATCTCTAAAAATATGCAGACAAGTATGGGCCATGTGGCGTCGTCTGCAGAGCAAATGTTGAAAGGACATAAAGTAGTTCTAACTTATGGTGGTCAAGACATAGAGAAGCAACGTTTTGATCAAGTTAGTAACCAAATGCGCCAACAGAGTATGAAGTTAGTAACAGCACAAGCAGCCGCTAACCCAATAATTCAGATGATTGCGTCTGTTGCCGTTGTGACTGTGTTGATCTTAGCTAGCTTTGACTCTATTCGAGCTGAGTTAACCCCCGGCACATTTACTGTTATTTTCTCTGCGATGTTCGGCTTAATGCGCCCATTAAAAGCACTAACTAGTGTAACGTCTCAGTTCCAACGCGGTATGGCAGCGAGTACAACTCTATTTGGTTTGATGGATCTAGATACTGAGCAAAACAAAGGGACGTTGAAGCCTGAATCTGTAACGGGTGAAGTTGCAGTAAAAGATGTCACGTTTACTTATGAAGGAGCAGAGAAACCAGCACTTGATAAGGTCAGCTTCAATATACCGAAAGGTAAAACGGTTGCGCTTGTTGGGCGTTCTGGCTCGGGCAAGAGTACCATTGCCAACCTATTTACTCGTTTTTATGATGTAGACTCAGGTTCAATTGAGCTTGACGGCCACGACATTCGTGATTACGAATTGAGAAACCTGCGGGAGCACTTTGCTCTTGTATCTCAAAATGTGCACCTATTTAATGATACGGTCGCGAACAACATCGCTTACGCCGCACACGATGAATATTCCCGCGAACAGATTGAACATGCAGCTAAACTTGCCCATGCGAGTGAGTTTATCGAAAACATGGAAAACGGTATTGATACGGTTGTTGGCGAGAATGGTGGTAATCTATCAGGTGGTCAAAGACAGCGAATTGCGATTGCACGAGCGCTATTGAGAGATGCACCAGTTTTGATTCTTGATGAGGCAACGTCTGCACTGGATACCGAGTCAGAGAGAGCGATTCAATCTGCACTAGAAGAACTGCAGAAAGACAAAACAGTATTAGTTATCGCACACCGACTCTCTACGATCGAGCAAGCTGATGAGATTCTAGTGGTTGATGATGGTCATATTGTAGAAAGGGGCGCACATGCTGAGCTAATCGCGCATGATGGTGCTTATGCACAATTACACCGAATTCAGTTCAGCGGATAAATTAGGTTTTGTTGTGATCGAAAAGATTTGGTTTAACAATCACCCGTTGAAATATCTTCTCTGGCCGCTATTGTGGCCACTGAGTCTGCTGTTCAAATTGATTAGTGGTCAACGTCGTGATGCTTACCTCTCTGGGAAGAAAGAGACCTACCGCCCGCCTTTACCTGTTATTGTTGTGGGCAATATTACCGCTGGTGGAAATGGTAAAACCCCGGTTGTGATTTGGTTAGTAGAAATGCTTCAGGCTCACGGCTTTAAACCCGGAGTCGTATCTCGTGGTTACGGTGCAAAAGCACCAAGCTATCCGTTAGTGTTGAATGAAAATACGCCAGCAGAGCATTCGGGTGATGAACCTCGCTTGATTCGTAAGCGAACTGGTGCGCCAGTCGCAGTCGACCCTGTGCGAGCTAACGCAGTGAAAGCATTGCTGAGCAAAGGTGTTGATGTGATTATCACTGACGATGGCCTTCAGCATTACGCGCTTGAACGCGACATTGAATTTGCAGTTATCGACGGCGCAAGACGCTTTGGTAGCGAATGCCTAATTCCTTTAGGCCCGTTAAGAGAGCCTGTATCTCGTTTAGATGAAGTCGACTTTTTGGTTAACAATGGCGGTAAAGCGCATGGGCGAGAGTTCTCGATGTCTTTGCTTCCAAGCCAAGCGGTTAACCTAAAGACTGGTCAGAAAAGGTCTGTGGCAGAATTACAGAAGCTGGTTGCTTTTGCCGGTATTGGCCACCCACCGCGCTTTTTTAAAACATTGGAAGATCTTGATGGTGATGTGGTATTCACACAGGGTTTCGCCGATCATCAAGATTTTGATAAAGATGAACTTCATGCCTTAGCTAAGAAAGGTATGAATCTGATTATGACAGAAAAAGACGCTGTAAAATGCGAAGAATATGCTCAAGATAACTGGTGGTATCTTCCAGTTTCTGCGCAGTTCGATGAAGATTCGCAACAGCAAATTTTAAAAAGAATAAAAGAGGTTATGGAATACTATGGATCACCGTCTACTTGAGATCGTTGCTTGCCCTGTATGTAAAGGTAAACTAACTTTTGACAAGGATAAGCAAGAGCTTGTTTGTAAAATTGATCGCCTTGCTTACCCAATTAAAGAGGGTATTCCTGTTCTTTTAGAACCTGAAGCTCGCACCGTTTCTATGGATGAGGGTAAGTAATGTCTTATACGGTTGTTATACCTGCAAGATACCAATCGAGCCGTTTACCAGGGAAGCCACTTGCTGACATTGGTGGAAAGCCGATGATTCAATGGGTATACGAACAGTCAATGAAAGCGGGTGCCGATAACGTTATTATCGCTACCGACGACGCTCGAGTTGAAAAAGCGGCTAAAGCATTTGGCGCGACCGTTTGTATGACATCACCGAATCACGAATCGGGCACTGAACGCCTAGCTGAAGTGATTGAAGTTATGAATATTCCTGATGATCATATTATCGTGAATGTTCAAGGTGATGAGCCACTTATCCCACCTTCGATCATTAATCAGGTTGCCAACAATCTTGCTAACAGTACAGCTCCGATGGCAACGTTAGGTGTGGAAATCACTCATGCTGATGAAGTGTTTAACCCTAATGCCGTTAAAGTTGTAACCGATAAAGACGGTTATGCCTTGTATTTTAGCCGAGCAACCATCCCTTGGGATCGCGATGCTTACGCGAACAACGGTACTGCAGCGGAATCTCCTTTGCTTCGTCATATTGGTATCTATGCTTACCGAGCGGGTTTTATCAATACCTACATTAACTGGGAACCAAGCACTCTTGAACGTATTGAGTTCCTAGAGCAATTACGAGTACTTTGGTACGGTGAAAAAATCCACGTAGACGTTGCGGCGGAAGCACCTGCGGCTGGTGTTGATACGCCTGAAGACCTAGAAGCGGTTCGAGCTATTATTGGTTAAGCTTCTTTGAGCGAATTCTTGTTTGCTCTACAAAATGAAAAATCATGAGCCTTGCCTATTGCGAGGCTTTTTTCTATCTATCGAAAAGTGCGCTATCGAAAAGCGCGTGCGTGTCTTATTAACCTAAGCAAACGGATATTGAGATAGTTGCATTGGTTTATGCATCATCAACACGGAATTATCTGAGATTTACCTCGCTCGAGTTCCAATTTTTCTCTATAATATGCCGCCTATAAAGTAGTGGCGAATCGCTAGTACAGAATAAAACTTACGACAAAACGTGGAGTAAAAGATGCCTTCTCAAAGCCCAGTGATTACGGTTGATGGACCAAGTGGTGCAGGTAAAGGTACCCTGTGTATGTTGCTAGCAGATAAGCTAGGCTTTCATCTTCTAGACTCAGGCGCGATCTATCGCGTATTGGCTTTAGCGGCAATTCACCATGGTGTGGATACTGAATCAGAGGATGCTTTAGTACCGCTTGCTACACACTTAGACGTGCAGTTTATTGCTGAAGGCGACTTAGTTAAGGTTATCCTAGAAGGTGAAGATGTGTCTGGTGAACTTCGTAAAGAAGAGACTGGCATGGCGGCTTCAAAAGTTGCTGCTTTACCTCGCGTTCGCGAAGCACTGCTTCGTCGTCAACGTGCATTCAGCGCTGCGCCTGGTTTGGTTGCAGATGGCCGTGACATGGGAACGGTTGTGTTTCCTGAAGCTGAAGCGAAAATATTTTTAGATGCAAGTGCTGAAGAGCGTGCGAGTCGCCGCCTTAAACAGTTGCAACAGAAGGGGTTAGATGTTAAATTTGACGACCTTTTGAGCGAGATCCAAGAGCGAGACGACCGAGATCGTAATCGCCCAGTGGCGCCACTTCGCCCTGCAGAGGATGCTCTAGTGCTTGATTCCACCTCAATGAATATTGAGCAGGTAGTAGAAAAAGCACTACACTATATTGAATCGAAACTGGCTGGGTAATTTCGCCGAGCTAGTACGAACGTTGGTCGCAAGGATGATGACCGGCGAATTTATCAACCCCATGCGGTAGGATACCCATGGACGTTTAATTATTGAAGATTAAATAATGACTGAATCTTTTGCTCAACTCTTTGAAGAGTTTCTATCTGAAACTGAATTCCAACAAGGCAGCATCGTTAAAGGTACTGTAGTAGCTATCGAGAACGGTTTCGTTCTTGTAGACGCTGGTCTTAAGTCTGAATCTGCTATCCCTGCTGAACAATTCAAGAACGCTGCTGGCGAACTTGAAGTTGAAGTTGGTGCTGAAGTAGACGTAGCTCTAGACGCTGTTGAAGATGGTTTCGGTGAAACTCAACTTTCTCGTGAGAAAGCTAAGCGTCACGAAGCTTGGATCGTACTTGAGAAAGCTTGCGAAGAAGCTGAAACTGTTGTTGGTATCATCAACGGTAAAGTTAAAGGCGGTTTCACTGTTGAACTTAACGGTATCCGTGCTTTCCTTCCTGGTTCTCTAGTAGACGTACGTCCTATCCGTGACACTGCTCACCTAGAAAACAAAGAGCTAGAGTTCAAAGTAATCAAGCTAGACCAGAAGCGTAACAACGTTGTTGTTTCTCGTCGTGCTGTTATCGAATCTGAAAACAGTGTTGAGCGTGACGAACTTCTTGAAACTCTACAAGAAGGTACTGAAGTTAAAGGTATCGTTAAGAACCTTACTGACTACGGTGCATTCGTTGACCTTGGCGGTGTTGACGGTCTTCTACATATCACAGATATGGCTTGGAAGCGCGTTAAGCACCCATCAGAGATCGTTAACGTTGGTGACGAAATCCTAGTTAAAGTTCTTAAGTTCGATCGTGAGCGCACTCGTGTTTCACTAGGTCTTAAGCAACTAGGCGAAGATCCATGGGTAGCAATCGCTAAGCGTTACCCAGAAGGTCACAAGCTTTCTGGTCGTGTTACAAACCTAACTGACTACGGCTGCTTCGTTGAAATCGAAGAAGGCGTTGAAGGTCTAGTACACGTTTCTGAAATGGATTGGACTAACAAGAACATCCACCCTTCTAAAGTTGTTAATGTTGGCGACGAAGTTGAGGTTATGGTTCTTGATATCGACGAAGAACGTCGTCGTATCTCTCTAGGTCTGAAACAGTGTAAAGCTAACCCATGGCAGTCATTTGCAGAAATGCAAGCTAAGGGCGACAAAGTTACTGGTAAGATCAAGTCTATCACTGACTTTGGTATCTTCATCGGTCTAGAAGGCGGTATCGACGGTCTTGTACACCTATCTGACATTTCTTGGAACGCTGCCGGCGAAGAAGCTGTACGTGAATACAAGAAAGGCGACGAAATCTCTGCTGTTGTTCTAGCAGTAGATGCAGAGCGTGAGCGTATTTCTCTTGGCGTTAAGCAAATGGAAAACGACCCGTTCAACGCATACGTTGCTGACAACAAGAAAGGTGTTCTTGTAAACGGTACTGTTACTGCAGTTGACGCGAAAGGCGCTACTATCGAGCTAATCGAAGGCGTTGAAGGTTACATCCGCGCTTCTGAAGTTTCTCGCGACCGTATCGAAGATGCATCTCTAATCCTAAGCGTTGGCGACAGCGTTGAAGCGAAGTTCACTGGTGTAGACCGCAAGAACCGCGTAATCAACCTATCTATCAAAGCTAAAGATGAAGCTGATGAGCAAGAAGCAATGGCTTCACTGAACAAGTCTGAAGAAGGCGCGTTCGGTAACGCAATGGCAGACGCATTCAAAGCTGCTAAAGGCGAATAATAGCTTCTCATTAAGAGAATTATAGCTATCTAGCCAAGAAAGGAGCCGTAAGGCTCCTTTTTTTTTGCTTATTTTTCCGATAGGTCTATAATTTCTAAAAAGAAAACCAACGAGGGTAACTATGACTAAGTCTGAATTGATTGAGAGACTGTGCGCTGAGCAAACGCATCTTTCTGCAAAAGAAATTGAAGACGCTGTAAAAGACATTTTAGAGCATATGGCTTCAACACTAGAAAGTGGTGATCGAATCGAAATTCGCGGTTTTGGCAGCTTTTCTCTGCATTATCGTGAGCCTCGTGTTGGACGTAACCCAAAGACTGGTGACAAGGTTGAGTTAGAAGGTAAATACGTTCCTCACTTCAAACCAGGTAAAGAGCTGCGTGAACGAGTAAACTCAGGAATGTAGCCTACTTATCGGAATTAAGAAAAGCGGCATACTATAATGTATGCCGCTTTTTTATGACCATAATATGGTGGTCTGATTAGTAATTTTCCTGCATAATCGTACAGCTAACCAACCAATGAGTGATGAACTATGAAAATTATAAAAATAGTCGCCGTTATCGCACTTTTCCTAATTGCACTGGCTTTAGGCTCTCAAAACCAAACAACTGTGAATTTCAACTATCTGCTAGCGCAAGGTGACTTCCACCTATCAAGTTTATTAGGTGTTGTATTCGTTTCAGGCTTCGCCCTTGCTTGGTTAGTCTTTGGTAATATGCACATGCGGTCTCAGCTAAAAATTCATCGCTTGAAGAAGCAACTCAATAAGCAATCAAAGCAGGTCCCTGCTGATACTAAAGCTTAAAGGCTATATTTGATGTTAGAGTTACTGTTCTTACTTTTGCCCATCGCAGCCGCTTATGGCTGGTATATGGGTAATCGTAACGCTCAGCAAGAAAAACAAAAGCAATCACACCAGATCTCCCGTCAATACGTGACGGGTTTGAACCTATTACTGTCAGATCAATCTGACAAAGCGGTTGATCACTTTATTGAACTGCTTCAAGTAGACAATGAAACCATCGATACTCACTTGGCTTTGGGCAACTTGTTCCGCTCAAGAGGCGAAGTCGACCGCGCTATTCGTATTCACCAAAATCTCATCTCTCGTTCGGGGCTTACCCTCGATCAGAAAAATCTCGCACTGCAACAATTAGCTAAAGACTACATGGTCTCTGGCTTCCTTGATCGCGCTGAAAAAATCTTTGAACAACTTGTAGAAGAACCTGACCATAAAGAGGGCGCTTTACAGCAGTTGGTGGCTATTTATCAGCAGACCCGTGAGTGGAACAAGGCTATCCATTACGGAAATATCTTAGTTAAGCTCGGCAAGAAAAAAATGAAGATGCGTGCCACAGTCGCGCATTTCTGGTGTGAGCTTGCAATGCAAGAACAAGCCGATGGTAATCGTTCTAAAGCGCTTCAGCATTTTAAGAAGGCGCTTTCTGAAGACCCTAAATGTGTTCGCGCAAGTATCGCACTAGGGAAGTTTCACTTAGCGAACGAAGATTACCAAAAGACAATTGATTGTCTTGAATCGGTACTTGAACAAGATATCGATTTTATCAGTGAGGTGTTGCCAACCCTTGCTGAGTGTTACCACAAGCTTGGACAAGAAGCTCAATTGGTCGAGTTCCTCAAAGCGTGTATTCAGAAGAAAGCCGGTGTATCTGCCGAACTGATGTTGGCGCAATTGGTTGCTCACCATGAAGATGTAGGCTCTGCTCAAGAGTTACTGACAAAGCAGCTTGTTAAAAATCCAACCATGAAAGGTTTTTATCGATTAATCGATTACCACCTAGCGGAAGCAGAAGAAGGCCGAGCAAAAGACAGCTTAACCACACTTCAATCTATGGTTGGTGAACAGCTTAAGGTTAAGCCTCATTACCGTTGTCGTCAGTGTGGTTTCTCGACACACTCTTTGTATTGGCACTGCCCTTCATGTAAAGGGTGGGGGACGATCAAGCCTATTCGTGGGCTTGATGGTGAATAGATTTGTGGTCACTTTAAGACCAAATTATTAATTGCAGCTTTCGGGCTGCATTTTTATGACTGTTATTTATCACCTGCTTAGGTGATTAGAAATTTTTAGAAAGTTAACTGCGTTAGGAGATGAAATGAACGACCAAAAAATCATTGTAGCCTTGGATTATGATAATCAAGCGGATGCGTTAGCCTTTGTCGATCGAATTGACCCAGCATCTTGCCGCCTAAAAGTGGGCAAAGAGATGTTTACCCTGTTTGGCCCTGAATTTGTTCGTGAATTACATAAGCGTGGTTTCTCAGTATTTTTAGACCTTAAATTCCACGACATCCCGAACACATGTTCAAAAGCAGTCCGTGCTGCCGCTGAACTGGGTGTTTGGATGGTGAACGTACACGCAAGTGGCGGTGAGCGTATGATGACGGCTTCTCGCGAAATCTTAGAACCTTATGGCAAAGATCGTCCACTGTTAATCGGTGTAACGGTACTCACCAGTATGGAGCAATCTGACTTAGCGGGTATCGGTCTGGATCTTGAACCACAACAACACGTGATGCGCTTGGCTTCTCTAACGAAAAACTCTGGCTTAGACGGTGTTGTATGTTCTGCACAAGAGGCTTCTTTGCTTAAAGGTGCACTTGGTCAAGAGTTCAAGCTAGTTACTCCAGGTATTCGTCCTGTCGGCGCAGATGTTGGTGACCAGAAGCGCATCATGACGCCTTCTAAAGCGATTGAATCAGGTTCAGACTACCTTGTTATTGGTCGTCCGATTACGCAAGCGATAGACCCTGCTGCTGTACTTGCAGAGATCAACGGTACGCTTGCTTAAGTCTATATTTGGATTGAGATATAAATAAAGAAGGCCAGCAAATTGCTGGCCTTAATTTTTTAGTCTGGATTAGTCTAAACTGGGCTGAATGTTCTGTGTGGAGCCTAAACCGGAGCACCACTATGGAATTTGAAGTCGCTGTCTTCTGAAGTGATAAGATCAGCTTCTACTTGAGCAAAATGCGAAATACGCTCTGAAATATCTTTCCCTGCGATCTGTTCTGCTAGCTCAAGGTAATCTTGGTAGTGGCGAGCTTCTGAACGAAGTAGAGACACGTAAAACTTCTCCATGTCTTCTTCCAAGAAAGGAGCCAATTTAGCGAAGCGCTCACAAGAGCGAGCTTCAATAAACGCACCGATGATAAGCTTATCAACCAGAGCATCAGGCTCGTAAGTCTTAACTTGTTTGATCAAGCCCTTAGCGTAACGACCCGCCTCGATTGGCTGGTAAGTCACGCCTTTCTTCTCCATCAACTCCATGACTTGGTAGAAGTGATGCAGCTCTTCTTTGATCAGTAAAACCATCTTATCGATTAGGTCAGCACCGTAATTACAGCCTTCTTTCGCTGTGATTTGCTTGGATACGTTGCTTTTACCACGCAGAGACTCTAAGTCTCCGATACGACGGTAAGCAAATTGCTCGTATGGCAAAATCCATTCATTCAGTTGCTTCGCGCTTTCTTTATCGACGGCGTACTTGCGAATAAGGAATAAAGCACTCTGTGCCGCCTTAAGTTCACACAGCATGTGATCGCGTAGAATGATGTGAAGATTTTCTGGCTTTTTGGCTTCATCTATCCATGAATCTGGCGTTTCGGCTTTAAGAAAAGAGTGGATTGGAGCGAGTAATTCTTGATACATGGTCAGGGAAAGTTTGTTGATAATGCGGGGATTTTATCACAGCTCAAGAGATCTCCCTATACAGAGAAAGGAAATTCAACAGCTACAAAAAAGGCCGCCTATTTAATGTAAATAAGGCGGCCTTTAAGTGTTGAGTTAGACTGTTACCATTTCTTCTTCTGACCGAAGAGGGCATCCATATCGTCTTCTCGTTCTTTAGATTCCATCTGCTGCAAATCTTGAGCGTTTTTGTCTTGGCGTTTCTGGTCAAGCTCGTTAAGCATCTGTTGAAGCTTTTCTTTGGCTTGATTAGAGTACGAGTCGTTCTTAGTCGCCAAAGCATCAATACCTTTGCGTAATAGCTGAATCGCTGTTCCCGGTTGTCCGCGAGAAATCGAATCGTTTGCACGTTTGATAACATTTTCAATGTTAATACGGATTTGAATTGTTTCTAGGCGAGCATTTTCAACCACATAAGCTTGAGTCTCGAAACGGCCTTTATTGTGCTCGTTGCGCACCGTATCACGCAGGCGTTTAACTAACTTAAGCATCATGATCGCTTGCTTGTCACTACTTGGTACGCGGAAAGCGGTACTCTCGCCACCTTTGTAGTTCTCTTTTAGCTGAGTGATTTGTTGTTTTACGCTTTCAATGCGTTGGGCAAGCTGCTTATTTTTTGGATCGAGTTGATACATGTTTTCTAATGCATCAAGAATTCGATTGTTTAAGCATACAAGAAGATCTTGGCTAAACGGCATGTGATGAGCGTTGCCAATCAGTTCTTCTGTACCGTCAATAATGGTTAGATAACGAGAAGCTTCCTGTTTCTTCGCTGTTTCTACCTTAACTTTATATTGAAGCATGATGTTGTAGCCTAAAACTAACACCAAAAGAACGGCTACTAAGACGATTATTAAACCAATATTCATATATTTGAGTCTGCTTATTATTTTTCTATAGCTAACTGGAGAGGATACACGATTCCATTGTGTATCGGCACTCGTAAATTGCAATTTCTGATTATCTCTTGTTGAGCGAAATCGGCAATCAAAACTTACCAACTAATGTATGAGAATGAGGGTTGGGTTGCAAAGCGTTAGTGATGTTTTTGTTTGTTAAGCTAGAAAAACTCAATTTTCCTGTCATTTTTGTGTTCGAAGCGTTATAACTATTAATTATATTACACGCGACTATAACGCTCTCTTTGCAAATAAGTTAGCACAGAAATGAGTAAAGGATTACGAGGTTAGATATGAAGTTACAGCAACTGAAGTACATTGTTGAGGTTGTAAACCATAACCTAAATGTTTCAGCTACAGCAGAGAGTTTGTACACATCTCAGCCTGGCATTAGTAAGCAAGTTAGATTACTTGAAGACGAACTAGGCATTCAGATTTTTGAGCGTAGCGGCAAGCATCTAACGCAGGTTACCCAAGCGGGTCAGGATATCATTCGCATCTCACAAGAGATCTTGGCTCGTGTTGAGAGTATTAAAGCAGTAGCGGGTGAGCATACTCATCCTGAGATGGGCACATTGAACATTTCGACTACGCATACTCAAGCTCGCTATGCACTCCCTGATGTGATCAAGGGCTTTACCGCGCGCTATCCAAAAGTGTCACTTCACATGCACCAAGGCACGCCTAGCCAAATGTCAGAAGCTGTCGCTAAGGGGACGGCGAATTTTGCTATCGCAACGGAGGCCCTTCACCTCTATCAAGATGCGATTATGCTGCCGTGTTATCACTGGAATCGTTCAATCGTCGTGACTAAAGACCATCCTCTGGCACAAAAGCGAAATATTACGATAGAAGATCTTGCGGCCTACTCTCTAGTGACTTACGTATTTGGTTTTACGGGGCGTTCTGAGTTAGATACCGCTTTCAATAAAGTCGGTTTAACACCTCGCGTTGTGTTTACAGCAACTGATGCAGACGTAATCAAAACCTACGTTCGTATGGGCATTGGTGTTGGTGTAATTGCAAGTATGGCTATTGACCACGAGCAAGATACTGATTTGGTTGCGATTGATGCGAGCCATCTATTTGGTGCGAGCACAACCAGCATTGGTTTTAGAAAAGGCACCTTCTTGCGTTCTTACATGTTTGATTTCATGGAGCGTTTTGCACCGCACTTAACTCGCCCTGTGGTTGAACAAGCTATCTCTTTAAAATCGAATGATGAGATCGAAGAGATGTTTAAGGATATCGATCTGCCGGTGAGATAGTGATTAGAACATTACAAGACTAGAAGCTCGGAAGCATTTCTAAATTTTAAATCGGTCTGTTATCAGGCCGGTTTTTGTTTGTGCGCCGAGCATGGCGTTGATCTAGGAGGTGAAAGTCCTCTACGGGCTCAG
>NZ_JBFSSD010000025.1:0-74255 GCF_041466145.1 Vibrio sp. 10N.239.312.D08
TGAGCCCGTAGAGGACTTTCACCTCCTAGATCAACGCCATGCTCGGCGCACAACAGACAAAAGCGAAGCCAATGGCTTCGCTTTTTTAGTTCTACCATACGCACAAAATTGCTTTTTGATACAAGCACGTATTGAGGGGTATGATAACATCGCCGCTCTTATAAAATTAGATGAGAACACTTCATGCACCCAGCATTAAAGGTGGTGGCTCTTGGCATTGCTCTCGTGGCAGGTTTTTATGGGCCGCAAGTATTTCAAAAATTTAAGTCGGTCATTGAGCACTCAACTGCCGAAGTCAACTTGGATGACTACTGCATGCTTTCAACCATATCGTGTGAGCAGGAATCCATTTCAATGTCGCTTGATCGCGAAACCGCGCAACCTCTTCTACCCACAAAGATAAAGGTCGTTTGGGAAGGTGCTGCATCTGAGACACTGATGTTATCGCTCACCGGTTTAGAGATGGAAATGGGATCAGCGCGTTTTCAATTAAAGAGCATTGGCAATAATACCTATGAAGGTGAAGTGATTTTACCTGTATGTACTTTAGATAAAATGACATGGGTCGGTGAACTCACTGATGGTGTCGATACTGTAAACCCTGCAATAAGGATGGCAAGATGAGTAGAAATTGGTCGTTAGCATTGGTTGTCGCTTTTGTACTTGGCTTTGGTGTCAAAAGCTATCTTGATGGGCAAAACGAAGTTCAAGAACAACACGCTGCAAAACAAGAGTTCTCCGCAACGACTCTTTTCGGCAAAGACAACCAACCAACGGAAATCTTTGACCAAACCGATGACAGAATTCGTATCGTTTACTTCGGTTTCACACGTTGCCCGGATGTATGCCCTACTTCTTTGGCTATGTTGGCCGGAGCACTTAACCAAGTTTCTGATGAAGCAAAAGCCAAGATTCGCCCAATGTTTGTTTCTCTCGATCCTGAACGTGATGCCGCTGAAGCCTCGTATGAATACGCGCAATACTTCCACCCGATGATGGAAGGACTAAGTGGTCCATTGGATGTCACAACGACTCTGGCTCATAACTACGGCGTTATTTTCAGAAAGACCAAGCTTGAAGGTTCAGAGTTGGAATACACCCTAGACCACAGCTCATATTTTTATTTTTTAAAGCCCGACGGTACCTTGATTACCAAAGTACCGCACACGTTGACGCCAGCGCCAATTGTTGAGGCTATCAACAAGCTGACGCAGTAAAACGTAAAAACAAAGAACTTACTCAATAAAGTTCAAAAAAGTCAGGTCCCAGACCAAAAACATAAAAATTAAGGACAACAACATGAAGTTAAAAGCACTTGCTCTAGCAGGCTTATTGCTCACCCCTTTTGCTCAGGCTAGTAGCGATATTATGGTTCATGACGCGTACGCTCGTGCAACACCGCCTTCAGCAGTGAACAGCGCGGTATTCACGACTCTGATGAACCACAGCGATAAAGATCGCGCTATTGTTTCTGCGACAACGCCAGCAGCAGGAAAGGTAGAACTTCATGATGTTATCGTTGACGGCGACGTAATGAAGATGCGCCAAGTTCAACAAATCACAATCCCTGCAAATGGTGAAGCGGTACTAAAGCCAGGTAGCCTACACATCATGTTGTTCGACCTAAAAGATGGTCTAAAAGAAGGTGAGCAGATCGAAATGACTCTGACTTTCGCTAACGGTGAAACGCAAACCTTTGACGCGCCGGTTAAGAAAGTAATGAGCGGCATGAAAAAGATGAATCACGATCATCACTAATCGGATTCATAATCAATGAAATAAATTAAGCCACGATGACTTCTCGCCATCGTGGCTTTTTGTTAAACTGAGCGCGCTTTTTATTCAAAGCCTGAACACATCAATAAACCAAGGAGAATAGAAGATGATTGTAATGAACACACTAAAACTGGCAGTAAAAGTAACGCGTTAATTTGTTTGGTTAATCAAACTTAAACACCGATCTACCAACTTATCGTCATCCATTGACGACCGCACACTTTTACCCGGTTTACTGTTGATCATAAGTGATCAATACCTGCATGCCCAACAACGCATGACTAAATCCGGGGTCCTATCTATTTGAATTCGACCCAAGCACAAAACATTTTTGACGTCTCGACGCTTTTTGAACTGACCAACGCTTTTCGATCTCATCAACAACCTGAGATCTTACAAGACGTTAATGCTCTCATAAGAAAAGAAAGCTCGCACGTCTGGGTAAATAGACATGAATTCACAAAACGCATTTTCTCATCCAATGTCACTTCAACAACTTGGATGGCAACCTGTATTCCAACAACAACTGACACTCGAAGACTATGACCACTCCGTCATTGCTCGTATCGTCGCACATCACCGTAGTGGCTATACATTAGCGTCAGAGCAAGGTGAAATTGTTCTACCCATCCACCAAAACCAACCGGCAATGACCGTTGGCGACTGGGTGATTTTGAACTCTGATCTGCAATTCGACCGCTTACTAGACCGTCAATCGCTCTTCCGCCGTAAAGCTGCTGGCAGTCGCGTAGCTGAACAATATATTTCAGCCAATATCGACACGGTTTTTATCGTGGTTTCGTTAAATAACGACTTTAACCTAAGCCGCATCGAGCGTTATCTCGCTCTCGCTAATGAAGCGCAAGTTGAAGCCGTTATCGTACTCACCAAGAAAGACTTGTGTGACGACTACCAAGACAAAGTACAGCAAGTACAAAGCCTAGACCCAATGCTGATGATCGAAGCCGTTAATAGCCTAGACCAAGACTCTACTCAAGTATTGTCGCCTTGGTGTAAAACGGGCAAAACGGTGGCTTTGATGGGGTCGTCTGGTGTTGGGAAATCTACGCTGGTCAACTCGCTGCTTGGGGAGACTCAGCAGGCCACGGGTGGCATTCGTGAAGACGACAGCAAAGGTCGACACACAACGACGTCACGCTCACTGCATTTACTGACATCGGGCGGCTTACTGCTTGATACGCCAGGAATGCGAGAGTTGCAACTTGCAGACTGCGCCGAAGGGGTAAGCGAAACCTTTTCTGATGTCGAAGAGTTAGCTATGCACTGTCGTTTCTCTGATTGCCATCATGAATCAGAGCCTGGATGCAAAATACGCAAAGCCATTGAGAGTGGAGAGTTGTCTGAAAGACGATTTAATAACTATCAAAAGCTATTGCGAGAGCAAGCCAGAAATGGTGCCTCATTGGCAGAGCAACGTGCTAACAGTAAGCAGCTTTCGAAGATGTACAAAACCGTTCAATCAGAAAGTCGAAATCTTAAAAAAGCTTCTGACTAAACCTTTAAGTTAACGACTATAAGTTGTATTTGAGACAAGCTTAGCCCCTTAGTGTTAAACACGTGGGGCTTTTTGTTTCAATTTGGTCTTAGTGTGACTATTTATGCACACAATGTTCTTACCAATAGTCGTTTACATTTCCAAATTTACAGTATATTGAGTCTATTAAATGTCATTTTGTAGATTTACAGCTCAATCAAAACACATTTGATTAACATTTAGCTCCAAAAGCACCACATGGCGCAAACAATCACCCTAAAAGTAAACTATTCCTAGACACCCTCTTAGATCCCGCTAATATGACCGCCCATTCCACTAGTGTATAGTTGGATTTGGTACAACTTTATAAAAAAATACATCACTATAATAAATTAACAATTGCAGGTATTTTATGCAAAATCACAACATGCTCGCCCGCATCGCTCGTGGAAATCTCGTTCTACAGATCCTTGCTGGTATTGTTTTCGGTGTCGTTCTCGCCATGGTTTCTCCTTCAGCAGCTCAAGATGCAGGCCTATTAGGTAGTCTGTTTGTTGGTGCTCTGAAAGCTGTTGCCCCAATTTTAGTATTCATTCTTGTTGCAGCTTCTATCGCAAACCAAAAGAAAGGTCAGCATACTCATATGCGTCCAATCATTGTTCTTTACCTGATTGGTACGTTCTCTGCAGCACTAACTGCTGTAGTACTGAGCTTCATGTTCCCAACCACTTTGACACTGGTTGCTGGCGCTGAAGGTGCTAACCCTCCTCAAGGTATTGCAGAAGTTCTTCATACGCTTCTATTCAAGCTTGTAGATAACCCAGTTAGCGCACTAATGAACGCTAACTACATCGGTATTCTTGCTTGGGCTATCGGTCTTGGTCTTGCACTGCACCACGCATCTGCAACAACCAAAGCGGTTTTCGAAGACCTTAGCCACAGTGTTTCACACATTGTTCGCTTCATTATTCGTCTTGCGCCATTCGGTATCTTCGGCCTTGTTTCGACTACATTCGCAACAACGGGCTTCGATGCACTAGCAAGCTACGGTCAACTACTAGCGGTTCTACTAAGCTCAATGCTGATCATTGCTCTTGTCGTTAACCCACTGCTTGTCTTTGTAAAGACAAAACAGAACCCATACCCACTTGTACTGCAATGTATTCGTGAGTCTGGTGTAACGGCATTCTTCACTCGTTCAAGCGCTGCAAACATCCCAGTGAACATGAACCTTTGTAAGAAGCTAGAGCTAGATGAAGATACTTACTCTGTATCAATCCCTCTAGGCGCAACCATCAACATGGCAGGTGCTGCAATCACCATCACTGTGTTAACGCTTGCAGCTGTACACACAATGGGTATTGAGATTGATATCTTCACTGCGATTCTACTAAGCCTTGTTGCTGCAATTTCAGCATGTGGCGCATCAGGCGTTGCCGGTGGCTCACTGCTACTGATTCCTCTAGCTTGTGGCCTATTCGGTATCTCAAACGATGTAGCGATGCAGGTTGTAGCGGTTGGTTTCATCATTGGTGTGATTCAAGATTCGGCTGAAACAGCGCTTAACAGCTCAACTGACGTAGTGTTCACTGCGGCTGTATGTAAAGCTGAGCAAAACAAAGCTTAACAGCTCTTGGGTATTAGGCTTTAGCTCTAAGCTCTAAGCTCTAAGCTCTAAAAGCAAATAGCACACAAATAAAAAGGGAAGCATTCGCTTCCCTTTTTTGTTGTCTTGGTTTTCTAGATTACGGTTAGAAGCTATATAGATTTATAGCTTCAGTCATTCTTGTCTAACTCATCAAAGCTAACCAACACGTTTTAGTGGTTGCTTTTCCAGCTTGGATCCACTGCTGCCTGACTGAAGTCTAGAGAGTTAGGGCTTGCTTCTTTGTTATGCGTTGCTTGATCGCTGGGTGACCCTTGATTCGCAGCACCGCTTGGCGTCGCCTGCTGGCTGTAATCGACGTTAGAACCTTGCTCACTCGACGCTTTGGTCTCTAAATGACTACCATCGACATTTAACTCCTCACCTTCTTCATCGGACGCTTCTTTAACCTTCTTAGGGACAGGGACATTGCGTTTGTAGAGCTTGTTGAGCGCCTTAATGATTGAGTGCTTAGTGATTGCTTCTTGTGTCAGCTTAGTCATTATCGGTTTAGTCAGAGCCTGTAAGCCTACGACAGCATCCACACCAAGTTCCCCGCCGACTTTATCCCTCAAGTGCTTGGCTTCTGAGTAACCAAAATGAGCCGATAGAAATAGCCAGATATAAGCAATGGCATTACCGTGTTCACCATGGTCAATCCAAGCTTCACCTGCTCTAAACATCGCTTCTGCACTGTTCTTTTCTGCGGCCGTCTCAAACCAGTAAACAGCCTCGCCATGGTTAGGCTCAACACCCACACCGTTCAAATAACTCATACCAAGTTTGATCTTGCCGTCTAAGCTATTCTTTTCCGCGGCCTTTTGGTACCACTCGACAGAGCTTTCGGCAGAGTAGTCTGGGTTTTCTTTATCTAGACACCTGTCACCAATGAACAGCATCGCTTCAGTATTACCACCAGCCGCAGACTCTTCAATATAGGTATAACCCTTAGGGATGTTCTTATCGGTTCCGCGACCAAAGACAAGCGCTTTGCCCATCTCAAATTTCGCAGACACGTCATTGTCCAATGCGGATATCGCAAGCTGCCAGAAATTGGCTTTTTCTCTTAAAATCAGGTCTTCTTTACGCTTCATGCTTAGGCGCACAATGCCGTACATGCCATTGATATTATCGAGTTGCGCTGCTTTGTCGTACCAATACAGAGCTTCCTTTATATTGTTACGTTCAGCTTCTTTTGCCAAATACAGAATCGACGGTACATGACCGGTTTCGGCTTTGAAGTGACGCTCTTTTTGCTCTTGTATGCGCGCTTTTTCAATCGCTTTTCGGTAAGCAACAGCACGAGCCTTACGTTCTTGTTCCAAGCGCTGCTTTCTTAGCGATAAAGAGATCAGCCACACGGCGACAAGTATTAACGAAAGAGCCGTCGCACCAATTGCGATTCCCATTGTACTCATAAAATATTTAACCTAACTCGGCAGATACAAGACTCGACGTTGAGAGTGTGTTCTACCCATAGTGAATGTTATGTTTCGAATTACAGGGAAAAGTGCAGTTACTGGCACGTTCCGCCTTAAAATGAACTTAGTTCAGTATCTCAGGATTACATTGCGATAAGAAGCCTAGGAGGTTCAATCCGTATGCAGTCCATAGACGATGTGATCTTGCTTCAATATAGATAAATTATGAAGGCTGCCTTTCATCAGGAAAGTCCTAAAGCTTGGTGACGAAATTGATGTTTTTCCCATCAACAATTTCGTGCAACTGCCGTACAACTCTCTTACAGGAATAGCTCTATACCTAGGTCAATTGACCGTATATGTAAGCCAACTCGGCAACCGTCTTCGCTGAGAATTTCTTCATCAAGCTTGCTCGGTGTACTTCCACTGTTCTCATGGCAATGCACAATTCATCGGCTATTTTCTGGTTACGCTTACCGTCGATAATTTGTTTGAGGATGTCTATCTCACGCTCGGTTAACGACGCGTACGCTTGGCGATACACATTCATGTGTAAGTGCTTTTCTGAAGCCTTTAATCCTTGCTTGATTGCCTCGGCCAATTCCCCTCCTTTAACCGGCTTTTGGAAGAAGTTCATCGCACCTCCTTGCAAAGCTTCCACCGCCATTGGCACATCGCCATGCCCTGTGAGATAGATAACCGACAGTGGGCTCTGCGCTTTTACCATCAACTCATGAACTTGCTGCCCTCTCATCTCTGGCATTCGGCTGTCTAAAACCACACAACCCGGCGCACTCAAGTCCACTGAGTCTAAAAAACTGGGGCCATCTTCAAAAGCTGACACCGTGAAATCATGCTCTTCCAATAAGAACACCAGCGAGTCACGCATCGACTCATCGTCATCAACCACATAAACCGGCAACGTTTGATGAAGTTCAGGCATAACAAGATTCCTTATGAATCATTTGAAAGAGAAAAAGGTAACGTCACTGCAACGTGACAGCCATGAGGAATCAGTGACTTAATGGTCATTTGACCGCTGTGGTCTTCAATCACGTCCTGGCAAATCGCAAGCCCTAACCCCAAACCGTTTTCTTTGCTACTCACAAAGGCTTGAGTGACTTGCTGCTCAGTGAAATCTAAGCCCGTGCCGTTATCGATAACCGACAGCATCATTTTATCCGGTTGATACTCGGTAATCACTTTAATTGTTGGTGGTTCGCTGTTTTTGTTATCAATATCAGACGCAGCGCTTTGTTCGCGATGCTGTTGTGCGTTACACGCGTCCGTCGCATTGTTGATCAAATTTACAACCACCTGCTGCAATCCGACAGGGTCAACATGTAGCGTGATAGGTTTACCCACGACATAACGTTCAATGGTTATCTTGTGTTTCTGTAATCGAAATTGCAGTAGCTCGATGGTATCTGTAAGAAGCACTTCTATATCAGTTTGAGATTTATCTGATGAGCGTTTTTTGATCATGTTTCTTAATCGCTGGATAATCGCATCAGCACGGTCCACTTGCGACTGGATCTTCTCAAATACAGGCTCTATGTCAGTCAGCGGTTTGTTCTTCGAAATCCGCAGTAAACCACCTTCGCTATAATTCCGAATAGCTGCCAAAGGCTGATTAATCTCGTGTGCCAAGCTACTTCCCAGTTCACCAACTACCGCGATTCGTTGTGAGTGCTCTAGCTGTTCACTCTTACTTTTCAGCTTATAAAGCGTCGCTTCTAGTTGCTTTTTGCTGCGACTGAATTTGTATTCTAGCCAGAAGTGGTAAGCATTCAGAGACACGACAAGAATAAAGAACGCCCATGCCCACTGTTGATTGTACTTGAGCCAGATTAACGCTTCTTTCCCCCAAGGTTGTTGCAGTGGATGCATGTCGAGTTGTTGATATAGCTTGTCGATCGCCAGCAAGCTTGTCGGTGACGTCCAACCCGATGCATTCGCTGCAATGGCCGGTGCGCTGCTCTTAGGCATCGCAAATAATACCTGACTCATCTGTTTGGCCAGTGCCGAAGAAGCCCGCTCTGTTTTGGCGAACGACCAGTTGGGGTACAACGGCGTAGACACTTGGCATCGGAATCCTTCTGGCGCTTGATTCTCGATAATTCGATATTGCCCCGCCACCAGCAAACCTTCGCTGATCATGTTTTCAACTAAACAGGCAGGGACGACTGCCGCTTCAATATGGCCTTCTCGCAGTTGATACAGACTCGCATCAATTGGGAAGCCCAAGAAATGAGTATTAGAGAAAAATTGGTTAGGGTTCAGCCCTTCCTGCATCACTTGATAGCGCATGGTGAGGTAGCCGCCAAACGCATTTTCAGAAACCGCAGCAATTGGTTTTCCGACGAGCTGTTCAAACGAGATATACGGTGACATTCTTCTGACCACCAGTGCCGAGCCGATACTGCGCGTGCTGCCCACCCCCTGATCGTTGTAGTTGTGGCTGGTCATGGTCGCCATCCAAGAGAGGTCATACTGACGACCTAAGCGAACCGCCTGGCCGGGATTAGTGATAACAAAATCGACCTCGACCTTCTTTACCGCTTCCGCCATCTCTTCCAAATTAAAAGGCTTGAGAACAAAGTGTTTTCCTGGGATACGCTCAGACAACCAGTCCATCGTTGGTTGCCAGCGTTGTTGCGCTGCAAGTTTACCCCTGATGGCTAAAACACCCACTTCAATCGTCTGATCTGATTCAATCGTACTTGTCGCTACTGAAACAGGTTCCGTTTGAGCAGCGAAACAAATACCTGCACTCAAGTTCAGCCAGCACGTACTGATGAATGTGATGAAGTTACGAACAGTCACGGACATCTCTTTATTCAATCGGATTACCTATTCAATGATTTCTCAACGCGTTGAAGCACTTTTAAATAAAGCATAACAGCTAGATAGCGAAAACCACATTTGTTCTAGATCAACTTTGATCTGGGAATGTGGAAATCCACAATACCCCGTGTAGGGTCAAAATCTGACAATGAGCTCAACAGAACGAATACCCATTTATAGGTACCAATATGGACTCATTGAAAAGACGGTTTCTCAGCCAGTTCGGCAAAGTTTCCGCTGGTGCAGCGCTCATTCCCATTACCGGAATCAACACCGCAGTTGCCAGCACAGCCATTCGTAATAACAACCAACCAGACCGTAAAGGTGAAGTAGGCAAACGCTACGCCATGGCTATTGATTTGCGTAAATGCGTGGGCTGTCAGGCATGTACAGTGGGTTGTAGCGTCGAAAACCAAGCGCCAATTGGTCAGTTCAGAACCACAGTAAAACAGTATGAAGTCTCCCTTGATGATGGTTCGACTGCTCAACAAGACGTGAAATCTTTCATGTTACCTCGTCTGTGTAATCACTGTGACAACGCTCCCTGCATCAAGGTTTGTCCAGTTCAAGCGACCTTCCAACGCGAAGACGGTATTGTCATGGTCGACAACGAACGCTGCGTAGCCTGTGCTTACTGTGTTCAAGCTTGTCCTTACGATGCTCGATTCATCAACAACGACACCCTTACCGCAGACAAATGCACCTTCTGTGCACACCGCCTTGAAGACGGTTTACTGCCCGCTTGTGTCGAAACCTGTGTTGGTGGTGCTCGTGTGATTGGTGACCTCAAAGACCCAAACAGCGAAATTAACCGCCTGCTCAATGAAAACCAAGACGACATAAAAGTGCTTAAACCAGAGCAGAATACCAACCCACATGTTTTCTATATCGGCATGAATGAGCGATTCGTTAGCCACATTGAAGGCCAACCTGCGATTTATGATCCAGCCGCCATCGATAACTCATCCTCTAGCAAACAAGAATTGGCAATCGCGACACAAGGCAAACAAGGAGAGACAGCATGAATATCACTGAGGTGTTAGTTCCCGCTCAAGAGATCGCTTGGCTACCGTGGGCGGTTCAATATTTCTTCTACATAGGTTCAGCCTACGCGGCCGCTATTTTGTTCTTGATTGCACTGATCTTTAAAAACTCAACCAGTCACCAATTCCGTTCTGCCCTTGTGCTTGTGATGGCCATTGGCGCGATTGTTGGACCATTAGCATTAACCGGTGACTTGCACCAACCCGGACGTGCGTGGCACTTCTATGCTCATATTACGCCTTGGTCATGGATGTCATTGGGCTCTTTGTTTCTACCTTTATTTTCTGGTCTGGCTGTCACGACGGCTTGGGTTTACCTGCGTGACGACATCGCACAGCTTAAACAAAGTGAAAACCCATTTCTAAAACGTTTGTCTTGGCTGACGCTAGGTAAATGGCAAATATCATCAAAGCTGATGATTGCACTCGCTGCTGTGACGGCTATTTCGGGCCTAAGCATCGCGCTTTATACAGGCGCAGAGATTGCGATTTTGGCGAGCCGACCGCTTTGGCATCAACCGGCTTCTCCACTACTTTGGTTCACTACCGCATTCTTTGCTGCAACGGGTTTAACGCTGTTGATTTGGGCTCTTCTGCCTTCAAGCAAGCCAAGCTTAAAACCAACAGACCTAGCTCTGATACAAAGAACCATTACCTTAACGGGTGGCCTTGCCATCATTTTCACGTCGATTTGGGCATCTAACCATGGTCACTTCAGCCTGTATGAGAATGACGCTTGGGGCATCAATTTAGGCATCATGACCACCAGCATTTTGCTGTGCATGATCTTGGTTCTACCACTGCAACGCCTATCGCAAAGTAAGCTAGGAATTATCTGTGTTGCGCTTGCGACCATAGTTTCTGCATGGGCGGTACGTTGGGTCACCATGATGGAAGTTCAAACCATTCCACGTTTCGATGTTGGCCCATTCCCTTATGAACTGCCGATGGGTAGCGCAGGATTACTCGGCATTGTTGGTATGTGTGGTCTTTGGTTAGCACTTGCATTGTTCGCCTCTGAGATCGTGTCTACTGGTTCTACACGAACAACTGGTTCTGCACCAAAGACAACATCGAAGCCAAACCAAAATACACCTTCACCACTTAACCGCTCACATAGCTTGTAGTCTGAGGAATCATCATGGATAACAAACGTCGTCAATTTTTGAAAACAGGCCTTGCTGCCGGTGGTGTTGGAGCTTTTGCTGCAGGTTATGCGACAACCACAAAACACATGGTTCACGGTGCTATCGATGGCACCGCGGGTAAGAAAACCAACCACATCCATCACGGTAATTCGCTAGAGACGGAATACAGTGTCGATGAGCAAGGTAAGATCTCGCCGAATCCAAACCAACGCGTTGCACCATCAATGTGTTTTGGTTGCTGGACACTGTGTGGCTTGCGTGTACGTATCGATAATCGCAATGACGAGATCTTGCGTATCTCAGGTAATCCGTATCACCCACTATCAAGTGATCAGCAGATCCCGTTCAAAACACCGGTAAAAGACGCCTACATTGGCTTGTCTGGTGAGTCAGGCATCAATAACCGCTCGACAGCCTGTGCCCGTGGTAACGGCATGTTGGAGATTCAAAACAGCCCATACCGAATCACTCAACCGTTAAAACGTGTTGGTAAACGAGGTGAAGGCAAGTGGGAGCCGATCAGCTACGAACAACTTATCTCTGAGATCACCGAGGGTGGTGACTTATTCGGTGAAGGTAAAGTTGAGGGCTTACGATCGATTCGTGACATCGAAACACCACTCGATCCAAACAACCCTGAATACGGGCCAAAAGCCAACCAACTGCTTGTGACCAATGCCGGTAATGAAGGCCGTGACGACATCTTGAAGCGCTTTGCATTTAACAGCTACGGCACACGCAACTTTGGTCACCACGGCTCTTACTGTGGTTACGCGTTCCGTGCGGGTTCAGGTGCGATCATGAACGATCTAGACAAGTTCTCGCACTTAAAACCAGATTTCAACAACGCAGAGTTCATTCTTTTCATCGGTATGTCTCCGGCTCAAGCGGGTAACCCGTTCAAGCGTCAAGCAAGACAATTGGCTGAGGCTCGTACCAACGGAAAACTCAGCTATACCATAGTGACACCAAGCCTTCCGGCAGGATCGTCAAGCCTTGCGGCGGGCGATCGCAATAACTGGCTACCGATCAAACCGGGCACCGATTCAGCATTAGTACTGGGTATGATCCAATGGATCATCGAGAACCAACGATACAATCACGACTTCTTGTCTCGCCCAAGCGCACAAGCCATGCAAAAAGCAGGCACCACACACTGGTGTAATGCATCTCACCTCGTGATCAGCGACGAAAGCCACCCACAAAATGGGCGTATGCTTCGTGCATCGGATATAGGGTTGCTAGAAACAGGCGAACCGATGTCTGACGATGACGGATTCATCGCACTCAATGTGACAACGTCACTATTATCATCGCATATTCAGGTGAATGAAGCGGCTCTGTTCGTCGATCAAGATGTAGAAATCGATGGTCAGACTGTTCGCGTTAAATCTTCTCTGCAAAGATTGAAAGAAGAAGCCTTCAAATACGACCTTGCTTACTACAGTGAGCAGTGTGAGATCCCACAAGACCAAATTATTGCGCTAGCGAAACGCTTTACCAGTTACGGGACGAAAGCAGTCGTGGATACTCACGGTGGCAACATGCACACCAACGGCTTCTACAACTCGTTCTCTATCTTAATGCTGAACGCGCTGATCGGTAACATCAACGCGAAAGGCGGTGCGATGGCGAAAGCAGGCGGCTACCCAACTTCTGTTGCAGGTCCACGTTATGACTTTACCAAATTCAAAGGTAAGACTAAGCCTCAAGGTGTATTCTTGTCCCGCAGCAAGTTCCCGTACCAAAAAACCAGCGAATACAAACGTCGCGTTGCCGCAGGCGAGTCACCTTACCCGACCCGCGCGCCGTGGTACCCAATATCAGCTCCGCTTTTAACTGAGCACTTATCAGCTGCGATTGACGGTTACCCTTACCGTGCAAAAGCGTGGATCAACCACATGGCGAACCCACTATATGGTGTCCCAGGCTTAGACAACCTGCTAGGCGAGAAGCTTAAAGATCCCAAACAGCTTGGCTTGATCGTGTCTATCGATGCCTTTATCAATGAAACGACTGCCTTATCGGATTACCTAGTGCCAGACACAGTGACCTACGAGAGCTGGGGCATGGCAACACCTTGGCATGGTGTCGCGACCAAAGCGATCACCGCTCGTTGGCCGATTGTTGAGCCTAAAACTTCCCGCACTCAAGACGGACGTGCCATCAACCTAGAGAACTTCTTCATTGATCTAGCGAAAACGCTTGGCCTAGGTGGCTTCGGCGACAACGTAATCAAAGACAATCAAGGTAACTGGCACGGTATTCATAGCGCTGAAGACTTCTACCTGCGCTCGGCTGCTAACTTAGCGTTCGTAAAAGGTGGCGTGCCGAATGTGGATGCGGAAGATATTGTTTGGTCTGGTCTTGAGCGCCTAGTGCCTGTGATGAACAAAACGCTCAAGCCTGAAGAGATGCTCAAAGTAGCGTATATCTTTGCGCGTGGCGGCCGTTTTGAAGACGCAACCAATGCGTATACCAATGAAACCATGAAGTACAAATGGACCAAACCATTGGCTATCTGGAATGAAAAGCTCGGTACTTCTCGCAACACCATCAGTGGCGAGCAATACATGGGTTGCCCTACATGGTATCCACAAAAACTCGCGGACGGAACGCCACTAGCAGAGCAGTTCCCAGCAAAAGAGTGGCCGTTCACCCTAACCAACTTTAAATCCAACATTCACAGTGCGGTGTCTAACTTATCACCACGCTTAGAGTCGATCAAAGGAGTGAACCCAGTTTACATTCACCCGCAAGACGCCTCTTCTGCTGGTATCAAAACCGGTGACGTATTTGCCATTGAAACACCGAGTTCAACCACACACGCGTTGGCGATGGTGATTGATGGCATCAAACAAGGCACATTAGGCTTTGAACACGGCTTTGGTCATAAAGAGCTCGGTGAGCGTGCCCACTGGATTGGTGACACACAACAACCAGTGAAGATGAAGTCGAACGATGGCGTTAACATCAATGATATAGGCTTGATTGACCCGACGAGAGAAGGCAAAGGCGTCATGTTGGATTGGGTTGTGGGCGCAGCAGCCAGACAAGCGCTTCCGGCTAAGATCTACAAGGTCTAGCTTAAACTCAGCAAGCTATAACTTAATCACTGAGGCAAAACACTTCTTTATCTGATTTGCAGATGTGAACACAACAGGGCAACTTCGTCATTCGAGGTTACCCTGTTTTTTCGTCCCCTTGATCTAGAAAAGCACCCTATTTGGATAAACGTCCAATCTACATAAAGTACCCAATCTACATAAAGCATCCGCTCTAGATAGAGTAATCAACCCAAAACCATTAGGTAATCTTCATTTCACCACAACTTTTTTAGCCCGCATCCATAAAGCAGCTATGCTTATACAATCGGTGCCATAAAAGAGCCTTAACAAGCAGTTATACCGAGGCGAACATGGCAGTTCCCTTGCATTTCATAAGCGGCAGTTGGATCAGCCTATCGAAGTTCACATCAATACCATTATGGTGACTGAGGTTATTAATGTGAGACTCACCTCAAGTTCAAAGTGAATTAATGTGGAAATCCACAATAGCGCGAACAACCAATTATGTCGAAAATGCGTGCATTACAACCAATAGCGACGCCTCATGACTAAGCTGACAATTAAAACTCAAACTCTAACGCTTTGCATCGCTGCTCTAGGAAGCCTTTCTTTATCCGCTTTTGCACAAGCAGCACCCAATCCAATGCCAGAAGCCGCAGAAACTTGTAGCGGCTGCCATCAAGCCGACGGTAAAGGCATGCCCAACATTGCCCCTATGCTTGCAGGGCTCAATGCTGACTATCTAGAACATCAACTGGTTCTGTTCTCAAGTGGTGAACGTCAAAGCGCGATCATGAAGGGAATGGCTGACGGTGTATCTGATCCCGCTGTTCGTCGTGAGGTCGCAGAATACTTTGCATCACTACCTTCATACGAATTTACCGATTTAGAGCAGCGCGGCTCACAGGCTGATATCGATAACCCCTATCGTAAACTTGTATTCCAAGGCGATTGGGATAGAAACATTCCAGCCTGTGCAACCTGTCATGGGCCAAGCGGTATGGGCGTAGACAAATTCCCGCGCCTAGCAAGCCAGCATGCCGACTACATTCAAACTCAGCTCAACGCCTGGAAAAATGGCACTCGTAAGGGTGATGATTTGAACATGATGGGCAACATCGCAGGCAAGTTGACCGACGATGAGATCAAAAACCTGTCTTACTACTTCGCCTCTTTCCGATACTAAAGGGCTCGCATGAAAACATTACTTTTAATTACCGCAACCCTTGCCTCTGGAATCGCTTATGCCGAAGCTGAGTTGCCCGATCGCCAAACCGAACTGCCAGCCGTTGAGAAGCCTCAAGATAACAAATATCTGGTGCCACGAGACTTGGTTGATATCCCTGCTGGGGAATTTGGCGACAAAGTAAAATTGGGTTATTCGCTGTTTGTCGATTCACAACAGATGCGTGGTACGTTCGTAGGCAATGAACAAAACTGTGTAAACTGCCACATGCAAGCGGGCATGAAGCCTAACGCAGCACCTCTTTGGGGTGCGTACATGGCCTACCCTGCGTATCGTTCCAAGAACGACAAAGTAAACAGCTACGCAGAGCGTATCCAAGGTTGCTTCACCTACTCAATGAATGGTCTGCCACCGGCTGAGGGTTCAAAAGAGATGGTCGCACTGACGGCGTATTCATACTGGCTGGCGATGGGCGGCATCTTAGACAAGAACGGCATGCAAGATACACCCGTTCCTGAGATTAGCGATGCCGACTTACAAGTCGGTGGTAAAGCGGAAAGCTTCCCTCTCCCTGAAGAGCTGTTAAGCAAATACCCAATCGATGGCCGCAGTAAGTTGGCAGGGCGTGGCTATCCTAAGATTGATAATCCTGAACAAGAGCCATCGATAGCGCGTGGTGAAAAGGTTTACCAAACCAACTGCCAAACCTGTCATGGTCAAAATGGTGAAGGTATTAAAGGGGCTGACGGACGTTCATACTTTCCACCATTGTGGGGCGAAAACGCGTATAACTGGGGCGCGGGTATGCACCGGGTGAACACCGCTGCCTATTTCATCTATGAAAACATGCCGCTTGGAAAGAGCCAGCAACTTTCGATTCAAGATGCATGGGATGTGGCTGCATTTGTGAACAGTCATGAACGCCCACAAGATCCTCGATACAAGGGTGATGTTGCTAGCAATGCTAAGCGCTACCACAATCACCAAGGTTACTATGGCAAAGAAGTTGATGGTCATGTACTAGGTACCAAAGCTTATCCGAGTGGTAAAGAAGTGATTCATGAGCATTAATAGGTATTAGTGAATATGAGCCGTTCACGCCAGCTATAGCTAAGCTTTACATTGTAAATCAGTGATAGCCGGAACAATTAAAAAGGAGCCAGATCGTGTGACGATCTGGCTCCTTTTTAGTTTGAACTATTAGAAACACAACTAACCTTGCTGCATCTTCTCCCAAATCGTCGGAGAGCCAATATAGTCTTGAACCGTAGTGATGAATTCTTTGACTAGTTTGGTTTGCTTACGGTGCGGATAGACAGCGTAGATTGCGGTATCAATCGTAGAGATCGGATAATCCGGCAGTAAAGTGACCAAGCCAAGTTCTTTCATTGAGGCATACAGGTTTGATTGATCAAGGAAGCCATAACCTAGACCATCTTTCACACAAGACACCATAGTACGAACATCACTCACCTTATAGTTGCCACGAATCGTTAGGCTCTGGAAGGTATTACCTCCCGGCTCTTCACTAATGCGCAGATGGTCGACCGTCATATCACCATTGGTATAAATCACCGCAGGTAGAGCGAGTAGATCTTGTGGCGTTTTCGGTTCACCGTGCTGCTTCACAAAATCGTTTGACGCGACCAACATGAAATTACTGTCGGCAATCTTCTTCGCAATCAAATTCGATTCAACAAGCTTACTGAAGCGAAACGCGATATCAAACTGCCCTGCAATGATATTGGCGATCTTATCGTCTAGTGAAAGTACGATCTGAACATCTGGGTACTTTCTCATGAACTGAGTGATGATAGGTTGCAGATATTGCTGCCCAAAATAGATCGGTGAAGTAATTCGTAGCACGCCTTTTGGCTCTGACTGGTATGAATCTGCAATGCCTTGAATCTGATTGATGGTGTCTTTCAGTACATAGGTTTGTGCGAGAATATCTTCCCCTGCCGACGTCAACGAAAACGAGCGTGTAGAGCGGTTCAGCAGCTGAACACCTAAATCTTGCTCGAGCTTTTTGATCTGTTTAGAGAGTGAGGAATTGTCCATGTCGTGCAAGGTTGCCGCTTTGGTAAACGACCCTTGTTGAACCACATCTAAAAACAACAATAACTGATTGGTATTGGGCACTGTGCCGCTCCTAATATTAAGCTCGATTAACGTTCATCTTTAGGGGTGTCCATCACCACCATGGTTGTGATGGATTGAACCTGAGCACACTCCCCTAGCACATCGGCATGAAACTTCTTATAGCTCGGTAAGTCTTTAGTCTCGACTCGCAACAAGTACTCATTGGCTCCGGTAATGTTGTGACACTCGACCACCTCTTTCTCCATAGCGACGTGCTCTTCAAACTCCAATTGAGCAGATTTTTTGTGGCTTGATAAACCGATCGAAACGTAGGCGATAAAACCCACGCCCATCAAACTGTTATCGAGAACCGCACGATAACCTTGAATGATGCCTTTCCGCTCAAGATCTTGTACACGCCTTAACGTCGCTGAAGCCGACAAGCCAATCCGTTCTGAGAGCTCAATATTGGAGATTCTGCCGTCCAACTTAAGCTCTTGCAATATCCTTTCGTCAAATCTATCCATACGTATTTATTATTGTGCATTTAGTGATAATAGAGGAAATAAAAGCACATAATTGCCTCACTTTCCACCTACTATGTTTCTCAACACGTGAAAGTCATGACCGGTCAGTCACTTCGTTCATTTTATTGCTGGAGAACCATTATGCCTTTAGAACAACTTAGCGCACTTGCCTTGTTTGCGTTTGTCTCGACCTTCACGCCGGGTCCAAATAACATCATGCTCATGACATCAGGTGCCAATGTTGGCTTTGCCCGTACCATTCCGCACATGCTTGGCATTGCTTTAGGTTTTGCGGCTATGTTGCTGTTGGTTGGCTTTGGGTTAATGGGGATTTTCAACGCCTATCCGGTAACTCACCAAGTATTGAAATACCTGAGCCTTGCTTACCTCGTGTACCTTGCAATCAAGATAGCATTGAGCGGCAAAGCGAAAAGTACTGAAGCTTTTAAACCAATGACCTTCCTCGGCGCTGCCAGTTTTCAGTGGGTGAACCCTAAAGGTTGGTCAATGGCGCTGACTGCGATTTCAGTCTATAGCAGCGGCAGTTCATGGTGGGAGCTTGCAATCATCGCAGCCATTTTCACGCTAGCCAACTTGCCATCTGTGACCTTCTGGACGGCAGCAGGCAAGCAACTACAACACTGGCTAACAACACCAGTCCGCATTAAAAGCTTCAACTACGGTATGGCTGGCTTGCTTCTAGCATCGACCATTCCGATGCTCTAGTCGAATAACTTCTGTATTTTAACGGTTGGTACTCCGGTGCTAACCGTTATTCTCTTTATAAATAACCCACAAGTTCACTAAGCCAACGACCAAACATCGTCTGCCCGCTCGGCGTTAACGTCCAGACAAACGCCGCTACATTGATTACTACGGTTAGCCAATAGATCGCTCTGAAAGGCTGTTTTTGTGTTTTATGACGCAGCTTATCTTGTGCGATCAAAGCGCCTAACCAACCACCAACAACAGAAAAGATGTGCAAGGTTTTCTCTGGCACACGCCAATTGCCATTGATCGCTGCTCGCTTGTCCTTCGCGTACACAAAAAACGTCACGAAACCGATAACCAAATACCACACCAACAGCGCTTTAGAACTTTCCGCAAACAACACAGACACCGCCACCAGAACCAAATAAGTGATAACGATTTGAATAGATGAAGACAACATGACTCCTTTTGAGCAACAGCTCACATACTGTAGCAATTACGCCCTGTAGATTTTGATAAGGATGAGTAAGGCATATTGTAATTCGGTTAGCCTGCAAAGAATAAACAGCCCTTTCATCCCTACATAACATGATGGAAGTTAAAGGAATTATAAATATGTACAACCAAAAGTACGCCATCTACCAAGTTTTTACGCGTTTATTTGGCAATAAAAACACCCAACATGTTCCATGGGGCACAATCGAGCAAAATGGCGTCGGTAAGTTCAGTGATTTTACCGACAAAGCGCTGTCTGAAATCCGCAAACTCGGTATGACTCATATTTGGTATACCGGAGTGCCACATCATGCGCTCATCAATGACTACAAGCACCTTGGTATTTCAGACGATCACCCTAGCGTGGTAAAAGGCCGTGCGGGATCACCATATGCCGTCAAAGACTACTATTCCGTAAACCCAGATCTCGCAGACAACCCTGAATGCCGACTAGAGGAGTTCGAGGCACTAATCAAAAGAAGTCACGACAATGGTTTAAAAGTGATTATCGATATCGTACCGAATCACGTTGCGCGTCATTATAAAGGCTTAAACAACCCAGAAGGTGTCAGTGACTTCGGCGCTCAAGATGACACAACGCTGGAATACCACAAAGACAATAACTTCTACTACATTCCCAACAGCACCTTTGAATTGCCAGACATAGAGCCCGCCTTTACGCCGCTAGGTGGTGAACAGCATCCCAACCTAAACTCCCCGTTTATAGAGACGCCCGCCAAATGGACAGGTAACGGCTCACGTTTAGCCAAGCCTAGTTTCGATGATTGGTATGAAACGGTGAAAATCAATTATGGCATGCGACCAGACGGTTCAAAAGACTTCCCTGAACTACCGAGTGACTATGCTCAACGCAATTACATGGATCATTTCCGTTTCTGGGAATCTGTTTATGTGCCTAACTCTTGGGCTAAATTCCGAGATATCGCCTTGTTTTGGTTGAATAAAGGTGTTGATGGGTTTCGCTACGATATGGCTGAGATGGTTCCAGTCGAATTTTGGAGCTACCTTAATTCATCTATAAAGATGAAAAACCAAGATGCCTTTTTAATGGCTGAGGTGTACCAACCGGACTTATATCGCGACTATATCCACTTAGGCAAAATGGACTACCTCTATGACAAAGTAGATCTGTACGACGGTCTAAAAGACATCATGCTAGGCAATACTTCCACGGCTATCATCCCCAAAATCCAACATCAAATGATGGATATTGAACATCACATGCTGCACTTCTTGGATAACCATGATGAACAACGCATCGCGTCTCCTGAATTTGTAGGTGACCCAAATATAGCGAAGCCTGCAATGCTAGTCAGCGCGTTATTGAGTAGTTCTCCAACCATGATCTACTTTGGGCAAGAAATCGGCGAACCGGGTGCGGAGAACGCTGGCTTTGGACAGCCCTCACGAACTTCCATATTTGACTACATCGGAGTCCCACAACACCAAAAGTGGATGAACCACGGCGCATTCGATGGCGGGCTATTAGACGAAAACGAAAAGCAGCTGCGTCACTTCTATCAAAAGGTAATGAACTTTTCGCTAGAGCACTCATCGATAACAGGTGATTACCAAGACTTACACCAGTGCTGTAACTTAAGTGATTCAGTCTACGCATTTCTGCGCTCTGACCACCAAGAGCTAACCATTGTTGCAGCTAATTTCAGCCAACATACCACTGAAAATATTCACTTAAAGATTCCAAGTGATGTAATCCAAAAACTCAAATTAGTTGATGGTCGTTACATACTCAATGAATATATTGAAGGCATAGCGCAACAAGTGCTCGACATTGAGAACAGTGTTGGCAGTTTTAATATTGAATTGAAACCGCTGGCGTCTTTGGCTTGGGTGTTATCCTTAAATGGATGATATACCTATCAATATAAATTACCGAACAGCTCGCTTTTAGCTAATTGATAAATAACTTAATTTCCACATCAAATTAACACTCTCTCAATTCGATATATTACTCACAATAATAAGGATGAGCTCTCATCCTTATTAACTACGCCTAGCCTCTACGCCTTACATTATTGATATTATGCAAATGAGTCATTGATCCAATTAATTTAACAATAACCAAATACAAAGCGTGATATTGACACTAGGTTTCCTATATTTACGAATTTAAAATAACTTTATACATTGCCATCACAAATAGTTGACCTTGGTTAAAGCTAGGATATTCATCTTCATAAAAAGTGAAATATGGATATCAAAACGTGAACAACATAAATATTAATAAAATTATCTCTCTACGAAATACCTTCAACAATACCAAAAAGAAGAGCTTCAAACGCTCTACATTGGCCAAAGCAATGTTACCGCTCTTCACCGCTACTTTGATCGCGGGTTGTGGTAGTGATAATGATAGCGACAACGGTACAGCCCCTGGCAACAGTGGTTTATACCCTGCAGCTGAAAACGAAGTCGTTATTTACTACAAACGCGATGTTGCCGCTGCCAGCTCATCTGGCTCAACTTACGACGGTTGGGGGCTGCACCTTTGGAATGGTGAAGGCTGTACCAGCACAGATTTAGTCGGCATGGGATTAAGTGAAACCGGAACCGACTGGAACAGCCCTTACGAATATGATGGTATCAGCGATACTTACGGTGCCTATTATGTGTTGAAAGTTGACCCAGATGCCTCTGACCCACACAAATGCATGAACTTCATCTTGCACAATGGTGATGAGAAAGCATTTGGCAGTGCGAACTCAAAAGTCGAGTTAACTAAGCTTGGCGATTCACAAGGCGTATTTGGTTTCCATGGCAGCAGCGAGTTGTACTACGACCCTATTTCAGAGCGACCAGTCAATATTGATGGTCAAAAAGCACACTGGCTAGATGCAACCACAATTGGTTGGGAAGCGGCTAGCAATGCAGACTCTGTGAAGCTTTTCTATGCACTAGACAACAGCATCACAATGAACGATGACAAAGAGATTGTCGGTGGAACTGCAATTGAACTAAGCAAAGACGGAGAACTATCTTCTGAATTGAAAGAGCGTTTTCGACACCTTGCAAGCTTACCTGCCCTAGCTATCGATGTTGACGACAGCACACTTCGCACTATTTTAAAATCTCAGATAATTTTTGTTGCCTACAATGCCAATGGCGATGTTATCTCTTCAACTGAGGTTCAAAAACCTGGTGTGCTTGATGCGGTATTTGCTAGCGAAGATGCTGGTAATGCAATGGCTGAAGAACTCGGCGCGATTGTTGAAGGCAGTGCGGCGACCTTCAAGCTTTGGGCACCAACCGCGCAAGATGTAGAGCTAGTTCTTTACAGCGAAGACCTGAAAAGCTCACAAGTTTTTCCAATGACAGAAAGCACTGAGACGGGCATTTGGGCGACTGATGCCGTGTCTAATGCAGTGAACAGTTATTACCGTTACCAAGTGAAGGTTTATCACCCAACCACAGGCAATATCGAAACTCGCCTTGTGACAGACCCATACTCTCTCAGTTTGTCAAAGAACTCAGCATACTCTCAAGTGATTGACCTGAATGATTCAACCTTGAAACCAGCGAACTGGGACAACTACCAACGACCAACCGTAGAGAAAGACGAAGACCACGTACTTTACGAATCACACCTACGTGACTTTAGTTTCAGCGATAAGCTCGGCACAGCTAGCCTAAATGGCAAGTACCTCGCTCTTACAGAAGCCGATCGTGAGTCGGTCAAACACCTACAAGCTCTCCAAGAAGCAGGTTTAACTACGCTGCATATCTTACCAGCATTTGATATCGCTACCGTCGATGAAGATGCCGCGAGCCGTGTTGATATCACCGACACCGTAGGAAAACTGTGTGATGTAAAACCGACAGCTACCTTATGTGGAAGCGAAGACGAAAACAAAGTCATCGAAGACGTACTCGATGGTTATGACCCTTCAACGGGTGACGCACAAGCATTAATGAATGACCTTCGTATGCTTGATAGCTTCAACTGGGGCTACGACCCATTCCATTACACAGTTCCTGAGGGAAGTTACGCGACCGATCCTAATGGTTCTCAGCGTATTCTCGAATTCCGTCAGATGGTCAAAGCTACGCACGACATGGATCTTAAGCTGATCATGGACGTGGTATACAACCACACCAATGCGTCTGGTGTGAACGATAAGTCGGTACTGGATAAGATTGTCCCTGGGTACTACCACCGTCTTAACGTCAACACTGGTGGCGTAGAAAACTCGACTTGTTGTGACAACACTGCGACCGAAAACCTGATGATGGGTAAATTGATGGTCGACTCACTTAAGGTGTGGGCTGACGACTACAAAGTGGATGGTTTCCGTTTTGACTTGATGGGCCACCAGCCAAAAGATGTAATGGTCGAAGCATTGGAAGAAGTGCGCAAAATCGACCCGAATACTCTGTTCTACGGGGAAGGCTGGGACTTTGGTGAAGTCGCCAACAACGCCCGCTTCGATCAAGCGAACCAAATCAACATGGCAGGTACAGAAATCGGTACCTTCTCAGACCGTTTGCGTGACGCCGTTCGTGGTGGTAGCCCATTCGATGGTGGTGTCGACTCAGAAGGGAACCACCCACTTCGCTTTAACCAAGGCTTTGGTAACGCAGCGATTGCCAACGAAGAAACCAAAGTTGATCAAGATTCGATCAATGGTCGTTTACATAACCAAGACCTTGTTCGTTTAGGTATGGCAGGTAACCTCGCAGAATACGTACTGATTGATTACAAAGGCGATACCAAACTGGGTAAAAACGTTGATTACAACGGCGCGCCAGCTGGTTACACCAAGATGCCTTCCGAGAACATCTCTTACGTTTCCAAACACGATAACCAAACACTTTGGGATAACAACGCTTACAAGATCGCCACTGGTACTAGCTCTGCAGAGCGTGCGCGTATGCAGTCTGTATCGCTTTCTACCGTGATGCTAGGCCAAGGCATACCATTCATCCATATGGGTTCTGAACTGCTACGATCTAAGTCTATGCAGCGCGATTCTTACGATTCTGGTGACTGGTACAACCGCGTCATGTTTGATGGGACGGACAACAACTGGAATGTTGGCTTACCTCGTGAAGATAAAGATGGTGCAAACTGGGATCTGATCAAAACAATCATTGCTGACAGCACTGCGATGCCAAACACTGACGATATCGAGCTAACTAAGCAACAATTCCTAGAACTACTGACTATTCGTAGCTCAAGCGAACTGTTCCGTTTAGATACCGCTCAAGAGGTCATGAACCGCGTTGATTTCCGCAACGTAGGCAAAGACCAAGTTGAAGGCTTGATTGTGATGTCTATTGACGACGGTACGTCAGCGGGTGCAGATCTAGATACAAACTACGACGCCATCGTCGCAGTAGTGAACTCAACAGCAGAAGAGAAATCTTTCAAAATTGAGGGCACGACGGGTTTCGAACTGCATTACGTTCAGAAGAACTCGGCTGACATGACCGTTAAGAGCGCAAGCTTCTCCAGTGAGACTTTCACGGTTCCGGCACTTACAACAGCGGTATTTGTACAACCTCAAGGTAACGCACAAGGTGCTGGTCTGCCTGTTGATACAGATAACAAAGACGTATCGAGCATTCCTCCTTATGGCGAAACCAAAGTTTATGTTCGTGGTGACATGAGCGGTTGGAATCCATCAGAAGAATGGGAAATGTCATTCATTGGTAACGGTATGTACTCGGTAACGGGTGTACTTGAAGCTGGTGATTACGGTTTTAAGTTTGCTGATGATAGCTGGGGTACACCAAACTTTGGCTGTGATTACACAGAACAAGCTTCTGGATCTCTAGACTTGGGTACTGAAGATAACTGTGCATTGTCCGTTACTGAAACAGGCAAATACACCTTCGTTCTAAATGCGATTCATGAGCAAAGCGATTCAGCTGACAAACCGGTTGCTTCTGTAACGAAAGCGGCAGACGCACCAACGTTTGGTGAAACTTCACTCTTCCTACGCGGCACAATCACAACTTGGGATACGCCAGCTGAAGATTCAAGCGCGAAGTTCAACTACGTAGCCGCAGATGTTTACTCTTTAGATATCGACCTAGCAGCAGGTAGCTACGAAATGAAGATCGCAAGTGCGGATTGGGCGGGTGACACCAACTTCGGTGGAGAAGGCAATGTAGAGCTCGGCGCAGCAGTCACCATGGATGTTGGTGGCGACAGTGCAAACCTTAAAATCACAATTGCAGAAGCAGGAAACTACAACTTCCACTTCAATGCAGCTGATAAAGCCGCACCAGTCGTGACAGTAACTAAGAACTAAAAACAATAGGCTCAACCATGTGCTAGCTTGGGGAGGGTAAAACCTCCCCTTTTTTGTGCCTCTAAAACGGCATTAAAAAGCCGCCCGAACAGTGACGATAGCGGCTGTGTTGTTTCTGGCGATTTGCTTTAGCTAATGGGGTTAGTTTCCCCAAATGATCTCTACAAATTCAGGGTGATCCACAAACGGGTTGCGGTTACCTTGGAATTCAAACACCGCTTGGTTACGGCTGATCGCTTTCGCGCTAACAAGTTCGTTTTGTGCCAACGTTTCAACATGTTCAGCATCCATGGTTCAAAGACGGTCGTTTTCGTGCCGTTTAGTACTGCGTCTGAGCTGCTTGAATTGCTTTCCCAGTTACCAATCACATTTTCATAGCGTGTCGCCATGTAGAAATACACGCGAGCAAAATCACCTTTGAACTCATCAATAGGCTCAAATACCGTTCCTGAATAGCCCAAAGTAGAGCTTGCTAAGCCGACTTTTGAGCCATTGCTAGATGCGTAAGTGCTGTTACCCACTTCACCAAATAGCCAGTTGCTGCGCTTCGCATTCACATAGCCATCGGTTGCAAATAGGTGGTGACCATCAGAGTTCATCGGTTCAACCTTGCCACCAAACCAGCTCTTAGGGAATAAGTGTTCACGGTTGTAGCAATCGCCTTCCGTTTTGTATTGGCCACACTGGTCGGTGAAACAGCAATGCCGGAATCAATCACAGACCACTGCGTTGGTGCATTACCATTCCACTGTTCAAAGTCGCCATTAAGAACGTGACTGGAGAGCAAATAAGAGGTAATGGATAGAAGGGCTTCGTTGTGGATTTCATTATAATTTCCCATTAGTTATATAAATCCACAAAAAGATAAACATAACAATTACACATGAGTAAGCCTTAAATCACATTTTGACTTTGCATGAATGTGAATATTCTCATTATCGTGCAGCACATCTCACAAACTGCGTACTGTTTCTTTCAATTTTTAGCAGCGAATGTTCGATATAAAACAAATAGATGTAGAAAGGAAAACTGGGATTCAACGTGCAATATCGCCACCGAAGAACAAGAAAGAACGGCATCTTAGACAAAGAGACGAAAAAACCAAGCGTGCGCCTATGGGGGTCAGCAGCAACACTTGGCTTTGGATAAATGGGGAAAACTTATTGTCCGCTTTGTATCACTTTGAAGAAGCGCCCTTGTAATGATGACATCGGGATCTGGTATTGCCCGTTACTTGGTGTGATTTGTTGGTTAGTGATTAAATCCACCAGCGCTTGATTGCTACCGACTTGCGCTTCTGTCAACACTATGTTGCGAGCACTCTCAAGGGTATTCAAAGCAAATAAGACTTGGTCATCGCCAGATACTTTCAAGTCCACATAACTGCCATTGCTTGCTACCAAGTTAGTGCGGCTGCCTTGATACAAAGCAGGATGAGCAGCACGCATAGCCATCAATGACTTAACGTAGTTTTTCAGGTCAACTTGGTTGGCATCTAGGGTCGCGGTTACGCCTTCAATCTTGGCGCTGCTTCGTGCGACGTGATCATCACACACTCCTCGAATGGCACAGGTGTTGTTGTCTTCTTTCACAGCGAAACCGTCAACTTGATCGCCAATTTCATCGCCGTAATAAAGCGTAATAGGCCCAGAGTAAGCGGCTTGAAACGCAAACGCCGCTTTGTGACGTTGCCAATATTCTACGTCGTTCACATCAGCCAACCCACCACGTTGAAGTAAATCGCCAAAACGAACTAAATCGTGATTACCGATCATTAAGTTCGGCTGTGCATGGGATGGATATAAGCGGTGCGTTTGGTAGCCATTGTCTAACCAATCGACACCTCGCCCCCCCAGGCCACTTTCATTAACCGCTAATGTTTCTACGATTCGATAGCGCATAGGGAAATCAAATGCCGAGCACAACGCAGGTTCAGCAGACGCACCGTAGGCGTCACTTCCAATCTCTGATTCGCCTTTCCAGATCTCAGCTACCATGTAACCCAAAGGATTAACTTGCTCCCAATTCGCATTGGTGTATGTCACACTTTGCGAGGCTTCATCCACCGCTTTGCGGATTTGTGTCAATGCATCGGTTGGAACTTGGTACGCTTGGTCTAAACGCCAACCATCAATTTTTAGCTCTTTTACCCAGTAAGTCGCGACTTCTTTATAGAAATCCAAGCTTGCTGGGTAATCCAATGGATTACTCGAACCAGAAGGTAACAGCCCTGATGGAGATGGCTTAATCAACCCTTCTTTGTGATGACCAAACACGCCATCAAAGAAAACATACAAGCCGCGTTTGTGCGCTTCATCTACCAGCGTTCTCGCGGTTTCCAAATCACCAAAACGAGGATCAATCTTAAAATAATCCGTGGCAAAGTAGCCCGTTGCATCCAAACGATCGGCCCAATGGTCTTGTCCCGTGATCGCTTGGGACTCAAAAATCGGAGTAAGCCAAATTGCGTTCATACCCAAACCTTGGATGTAATCAAGCGAATCAATAATCCCTTGAAGATCACCATTGTGATGACTGGTGCCATAACCCGTTCCATGGCCTATGTTCGAATCTCCATCTACAAAGCTTTCAACCATGATTTGATAAGTCCGAAGCTGATTGCTTTGCTCCATTACATTCGCTTGGCAGGCGTAACTTGTATCGGGCAACGGTGTGCTGCCACTATCACTTCCACCTGAGGAGTTGCACGCTGATAATACACTTACAACACTCAACGCTATAAATGATTTACTCAGCAATTTATTATATCGAACATTATGCATTAAGTTCTCCTGAATAAAATTAACCCCAACATAGTTTCATGTAGGGGTTAATAATTAAAACAAACTTCAAATAACCAAATGGAATATTATTTACATTTATTAATCATAATATTAAGTGGTTTTCCATCTCCTTCAAACCGAAGGCTCCAAACGTATTCCCCATCTTCATCAATATCAACCGAAGTATCTGTACCGTAACCACCAAATGTGAGTGGCGTTAATTCACCAACATTCATTACATTACCTTTTGCAGTAAATTGAGGGGACCACAACTCTGTCGCATACTGCATTTTGTAAGAGCCTGATTTTTCTTGCGTCACCACTTGATAGAAGTTATTGCCTTTGTATATATACTTACGTTGAGGTACATGTTTCCAATCAGAATCAGCAAACGTGCCTACGACAAACAGAGGTTTAGAAATCGGGCCTTTCGCCATACTATCTGGGTTGTCACAAGCGGCCATGAAGGCAACAACTTCCTCTTGAGATAAATTAACAATAGGCTCAGCAGCTCCGTCTGATTCTGCTGTCGATTGACAACCAGCAAGAGTAAAAAGCAAGGCAGCAGCAAGTGATGTTTTCATCATGTTCATTTTCACGTTAATTCCTTTTTAATATTACAAAGTAAATAAAAACTCACCAAGTTGGTAAAAGTTTAATATTTAAAAAGAACAAAATATCGAACTACCGATAAGGAGTATTATTCCATATCTTGCTGGTCCAGATTACTTTGATAGGTTTAATTATTTCCTAATCGATGACGATTGAGGTTGGAAATACAATTTAATTATTGATCTATTCAATATAAAAAAACAAAGTAAAAAAACAAATTTGTGAATAAGGTAACTATATGTAGGGGGGAGCTTTAAACACTCAAATAGAGTAATAAAAAAGGTCAGCATATCGCTGACCTTTTTGAAATTATTTTGTATTTACTGCTTTCACAAATACTTCTTTTGCACCTTTGATGCCCAACTCTTTCGCTTCATCAAGCAGTGTTAATGCTTTCGGAATATCGTTAGCCGCGACCGCTGCTTTAATCGAGCTGTGGTAGTAGCTGGTTAAATCCGTACCTTGTGGGATGTTGTCGTTTTTCGCGACAATTTTAGTATTCACGATATCGTTCGCGGATACTGAGAAGCGGAACTGACCAAGTGGTCTGTGTTTCGCTTGAGGATCTGCAATATCTGGTGGCTGAGTGTGATTTGCCAGTGCGAAGGCTTTTGCAGGGTGAAGAACTTCAGAACTTCCTTTTAAATCTGCGGAAGTTGTGTAAACCAGTACATGCAAGTCATTACCCGTCATGTCTGGAATCACGTTCATTTCAAGTACAAACTTATCGTTATCCAACAGTTTTGCTGGCTCGTACTTAAACTTTGAGAAATCTGCTTGGTAAATAGTTTCGCCAGCCGTATTCATTACCATAACGTTAGGAGCGAAGAACTCTAGATTTTTGTTTACAAATGTCTCTAGTTTGATATCGAGACTGCCGCGATTACCTGGTAACACGAACGCTGCAATTGCGCCAGCGCTATTACCATCTAACAACATTTGGCTTTTGTCAGTCAAAGCGAACTCAGTAACCACAGGCACATCAATTGGTACCCATTGAATGTCGCCCGATTGCGTGATCACTTGTTGCTGACCTTTCGGGTTCATATCGACTTGTTCTACAGAAGTACAACCTGTAGCCAACATTCCCAACAGTACGGGAGCAAGCCATTTTTTCATTACCTTCTACCTCGACTCATTATTGTTTTTTTGAAATAAATACAGCCAGATAAGGTTCTGGCTGTATCATTCTAGGACAATTTAGGACTTAGTGGCTAGATGATTACCACCAGGCTTCAGCTTGTACACCGAATTGGAATGTATCGTCTGAACGACCGCCGTCAAATGCGTTAGAGTTGTCGTCTTTATCTGCAGTTAGGTACGACGCGTAAACGCGGATTTCAGGACGAGCCCAGAAGCTAGAGCCAGCAGACCATGCTTGAGCAACAGTTAGTTTACCGAACTTGTTCTCTGCACCGTCGTTATCATCGATAGCGTAACCAGCTTCGAAGATAGTTTTGTGGTTGTCATCCCATTTGTACATTGGACGTACAACTACAGACATTGCTTCCCACTTGTCTTGGCCAGCCCACATGTCTTCACCAACACCGTATACTAACTGGTGACCCATTTCCCAGTTTTCGCCCATGCCGATTACACCCCAGTTGATTAGGCGGTAACCAGATGCGCCACTGTCAGCTTCTGCACCGTACCAGCTACCGTCGCCGTAGAATGCCATTGTTTTAGAGTAGCCTTCTGTACCGTACTGGAATACTGTTTTGTTGAAGCCTGAATCTAGACCTTGAGTCAATTCAGCAGTGAACATTACACCGTCTTCTGCATCTTTAGTGCTGTTTGGTGCGTCGTCAGTTTCGTTAACTAGAGCGTAGTTTAGACCTAGTTCTAGAGAGCCGTTTTCCCATACTGGAAGACCAGCGTAACGTACGTCTAGAGTGTTAACGTTTGCATCGCCGCCATCGTTACCTGGGTCAGCGATATCGCCACGGTCGTTACGAACCCATGCAAAAGATACTTTACCTGGACCAGCTTCGATGCCTTCAACACCAGCGCCCGCGCCAGAGATGTTCCAGTAGTAGAAGTCAGAGATATGGATGTCGTGACGTTGGTAGTAACGCTTACCTGCCCATAGAGTCGCTTCAGGAGCGAAATCTAGAACACCTTTAGCTTGAACGTTGAATTGGCGTAGCGCGAATTGTGCATCATCAACACATTTAATATCGCCAGCGTCGTCAAGACCACAGTTAGTAGAAGTGCTTTCCCAATCGTTTGAACCGTTAGAAGTCATTGCAAACATAGAGTCAACGTAGAACGTTTTACCGTTGTTATTGTAAACTTCTTTACCTAGTTGAACTTCACCGTATATATCGCCTTCGTTACCTAGACGACCGATTTTGTTCTTTTCAAATGTTACTTGCTGTCCACCGTCAGCGCTAAGACCAACACCAGCACGCATGTAACCATGAAAATCTACAGCGAACGCAGAGCCAGCAGCTAACGTAGTTGCCACTGCTGCAGCAATCAAACTTACTTTTTTCATTCTTAACTCCATTAAGGACGATTTATTTTAGGTTTTTATATTTTTGCTCTCTTGCGACAACCAAAGGCAGTTATGGCGGACGTAAGATAGAGAGGTTTAGGGTTTCCCCTGATTCGTTTCAACGGAGCCAATATTAAGAGGGGATGACAAGTTTGACTTCCTCCGCCCTGAACTAAATTAAGGGGGATGAGAAGGGAGTAGAATTTATACAGAACGGTGTTTACAGGAGTTAGATCACTTAATCTAGGAGGAGTAGACAGCACACAGATCTAATTATTCAATATAAGTGGGATCTAGTTCAAATATATAATTTGAACCTAATCGGTAAATTATTTTTTTAACAATAATTATTCTGTGAAGTTGCTTGACCTTACTGTGACAAAGCTTTTTACTTATAGTTCACTGATGTCGATAAACGAACAAGAAATCAAGCAATGACTAGAACGCTCGCTCGCCCTTATCCGCTAGGCGCAACGCTAGGTAACACTGGCTGCAACTTCTCTATTTATTCTCCTGACTGTAAATCTCTTTCACTCGCTCTTTTTGACGAGAACGACGAATTCACCACTTATAAATTGGAAAATGAATACGCTGATATCAGATATGTCTTTATTGATGGTATTAAAGCGGGGCAAAAATACGGCTTCATTGCCGAAACGGACAATGGTCCTATCCTGCTTTCAGACCCGTATGCCAAAGCAATAAGCGAACCGCTCGATTACGTCACGCCATATACCAATGAAAAAAGCTTTGCTATGGCGAAATGTGTCGTTGTTGATGACACCTTCGATTGGCAAGATGTAGAAAAGCCACGCATTAGCCGCGAAGATACCGTTCTTTTTGAAACGCATGTAAAAGGTCTATCTCAACTGCACCCAGAAGTGGCTGCCAATACTAAAGGACGCTACTTAGGGTTAGTGAGCCCTGAAATGCTTGCGTTCTACAAACAGCAAAATATCAACTCTCTACAGCTTTTGCCCATTGCCGCATGCATGCATGAACCACACCTATTAGACATGGGTAAAGTGAACTATTGGGGTTACAACCCATACTTGTTTATGGTGCCTGACCCTCGCTACGCAGAGAAAGATGCCGTAAACGAGTTAAAGACTGCGATTCGCGAACTGCACCGCAATGGCATCGAAGTCATTCTAGACGTGGTGTACAACCACACAGCAGAAGGTGGGGAAGGCGGAACCACCTTCAACCTAAAAGCACTCGATAGCCGCTACTACATTAAACATGGCTGCCATTACGCGAACTTCACTGGCTGTGGAAACACCGTCGACCTTACCCACCAGCCCGCACTCAACTTAGTGATGGATACGCTTCGTTACTGGGTGAGTGAATTCAAAGTCGACGGCTTCCGTTTTGATTTGGCCGCGACGCTGGGACGTGAAGGCGATAATTACAACCCTGAAGCTGCTTTTTTCAAAGCCGTTGCTCAAGATCCTGTGCTCAAAGAGACCAAGTTGATTGCAGAACCGTGGGATATTGGCCCTAACGGTTATCAAGTAGGTAACTTTCCACTAGGCTGGAATGAATGTAACGACAAACTGCGTGATATCACACGTAGCTTCTGGCGCGGTGATCAAGGCTATCTAAAAGAGTTTGCGACGCGCTTAATGGGATCTCGCGATATCTACAGCGCAGCACACTGGCCATACAGACTAACCGTAAACTACATCACGTATCACGACGGCTTCACAATGCAAGATCTTGTCTCTTACAAACACAAGCACAATGAAGATAACGGCGAGAACAACCGAGATGGACACGGTGATAACCGCTCTGATAACTACGGTGTTGAAGGGGAAACCGAAAACCTATTGGTTGTTGCCACACGCGAAAAACAGAAACGTAACTTCATGGCGAGTCTGTTGTTTGCCTTTGGCATTCCACATATTCTGACAGCTGATGTGTTATCTCACACTCAAAAAGGCAACAACAACGCTTACTGTCAAGATAGTGTAACTAGCTGGATTAACTGGGAAGATTCTGAGCGAAAAACTTATTTCAAGACTTGGTTAGCTGAAATGATCTCTGCACGTCAACAATATATGGTGCCTTTTATTAAGGCGTTCAGCGGAGAAAAACGCAACTCGAACCGCATCTTCTGGAGCCGTGTCGATGGCACACTCATGGAGCATGATGATTGGAATCGTTTAAGCTCTGTTGCGCTGCACTTAGGTATTGGCAAAGACGGTGACGAATTGATTTATTTGATAAACCAAACCAACGCACCCGCTCGATTCTCGTTACCGACTGATCGCGACCAAAACTGGGTCACCATTTGTGATACCAACTTACGAAATGTAAAACCCGGTCATGCAGAAGGTGAAATGTTGTTGTCGCCAACTTCGATGGCAATTTTGCACTATTCGCCAGATCAGGCTGATTTGATTAAAGCAAAAGCTTAGTCAGCTTAATAAAACACCGAAAACCATAGAAGCCAGTTATATTTGCAGCTGGCTTTTTTGTTAGCTGAATATCACAAAAATCATTCATCCATATGGAATCATTTGCATTGATGTGGTTAATGAAACTGTTTAGTATTGCCGTACTATAAAAATGAATCTATAACGTCTTTGGATATCATGGCTTTACCTAAAACATTAATTCGGCTTTTTAAACCATACATTATTTTATTAACTGGAGGGATGCTCTATCTTGCTATGACTCAGCTTGAAAAAGTAGAAACAGCAGCAACAGAACAATCATCATCAAACATTCGTATCGCAAGCTCTACCATTCGTTCCAACATCGAAGCCACATTCGGCAAACTCTATTTTTTAGAAACCAGTCTAGGCTTGCCTAAAACGGCTCCAATCGGTGATAAAAAATTCAGAGAATTGAGTGGTAATATTCTAAGAAGAACACCAAATTTCTCCGATATCGTTCGATACCAACCTAACTCCCAACATTATGTCTCCACTCGTGGCCTTCCTCTTTCCAATGAACAAATCGCCACAATACAATGGCATTCAATAGACGGTGTTGTAGAAGATTTTTACATCTCTTCCGTTTACCAAAAAGCCGATGGACGATGGGTTTTCGCCGTTAAACACACTGCAGAAAAGCTCAACGAAGAAATATGGATTGAGTTTGATTTAATGCATACCACGCAAGGTTTAAGAGATTTAAAAACGCTTAATAATGGCTATGTATTTGTTGTAGACAGAGCAACAGAGCGACTGGTATTCCACCCGGATCCACAGCGTATCGGTTCTAAATCCATCAGCTTCCATGCAGGGATCAGCCACCAACTCTCACAAGGTGAAACCGTTGGTAAGCACGAATATTACTATCAAGATAACTTCAAAATATCGGTATTTGACGCAGACAACAGCTTAAATTGGGTGTTCATTGCGGGCACTGACCGCCATGACATCTTAACCAGCTCACATCAATTTACGTTGACGGGCTTAGTACTGGGCTCACTCCTGCTATTGTGGATTGGTGCCAACTATCTGGCTTATCGTTTGAACGTGTCCTTGTCGCAACTGAATAAAGTCGATGACCTTGTAAGCTTTAAGCGAGAGTTAAAATCCATACTGGATAGTTTCACCTACCAAAAAGGCATTCAATTCTGTCTCTATCAGCTTGAGAACCACGCATTCAGTACCATCGACTATCACGGAAACAAATCCACGGTACATTGTGACAAAGCCCTTGCAGAGCGATTTACACCGGACACTATGGCTTACCGAAGTGGTAAGTACGCCGATCCACTGGCGTGTAAACTCAAAATACACCAACGTCATTACTGTATTCCTTTGCACTCTCGTCAGCAGTTGATCGCAGTGTTGTACGTAAACGTAAACTTACCGATCAGCCAGAGTATTCTACGAATGATCCGTGATTACACTGAAGTCTCTTTGTCTAACTTACTGCTTCAACATCAGTTGAGCAGCAAAGATCTGATGACGCAGTTAGACAATAAGAGCAGTTTCAGCATCGCCATCGAAAACTACGTGAGCGAGCCCGATACCTATGTCGCTCTGCTTGATATCGATAACTTCGACCACGTAAACCGAGCCTACGGTGAAGCGGTGGGTGACAAGATGATCAAGCTGACTGCAGAATCGATACGCAGTTACTTCCCCAAGCCAAAGGGACTTTGCTTGGCTCGTGTTGGAGGAAAGGAGTTCGCAGTATTATTCAAAGCCAATGATGTGAAAGATGCCAAATTCCAGCTAGACCAGTGCAGAGTCGCAATCGCGGAGAAAACCATCGTCACTCCAGATATCACCTTATCGCTAGGGGTTAGCGTGGGATACTCGCAAATAGAGGGTGAAACAGACTCAGCTTTAGCGCTGGCGGAACAAGCGAAACTTATCGCGCAACAACTTGGTAAGAACCGAGTGGAAGGCCATATCAGAGCCGTTGCCAAAGCATCGTAAACCTATACTTACATTTCTGTAGCCACTACAAAGCACCTAGGATTCATACCCTAGGTGCTTTTGTTTTTATGGAAAGTCATTACAATGCGCGTTCAACACGACAATACCCCTTTTCTAACGACACGAGCCTTATGAAGCTAAGTAACCGACTGCAAACTCTCCATTCCCTTGTCAGCAATGACTACCAACATATTTGGGACTGTTGTTGTGATCACGGCTTCTTGGGTGTTCAACTGTTGTCGGATAACAAAGCACCTCAGCTTCACTTTGTCGATATTGTCCCGTCTCTTATGAGCGATTTGGAAAGCAAACTTACGCGTTACTTTCCGCAAGGTGCAATAGCAGAACAGAAAGTGACTAGCCAATGGCAAGTCTACTGTATGGATGTCGCCGCTATCCCGCTTGAGAAACATACTGGCAAACACCTGGTGATTATTGCGGGCGTCGGTGGCGATCTTACTCAAAAGCTCGTCGATGATATTCATCGTCAACACCCAGACAAAGCGATCGATTTCTTGCTTTGTCCGGTGCATCAGCAATTCGAGTTGAGAAGCCATTTAAAGGCGATCCATTTTGGTCTTATTGATGAAGTGTTGATTGAAGAGAACCGTCGTTACTACGAGATTTTATTGGTGAGTAATAGTCGCGGTGATTCAGAAAAGAGCCAAACCGTTAGCGAGATATCAAACGTCGGTGACAAGATCTGGACACCAAGTTGTGATGAACAAGTGAAGGTATCACAGCAATACAAAGCCAAAACATTGCAGCACTACTTACGTATCCATCAAGGACAAGAGAAGCAAGGAAAACCTAGCCAAGTAAAGCATATTATTGATGCTTACCAGGCGGTTAAGCCATAGTAAGTACTAACTTAATGGTTTGAATATTAAGAAAGTCAAATTAATAAAAAAGCCGATAGTTCAATGAGCTATCGGCTTTATTAATGCTATCGATTCAGTTTTAGCTTACTGTTCTTGTTTCTTATAAGCCACATCAGGCTCGTCAACTGTCTCTACCTCAGAAGGCTTATCAACCCCATAAACCGTATCAAGGTAGACGTCTTTCTCTTTCCACGTGCTGTTCAACCAATTGTGGAAGCGACGTTTAAAAGCCTTATCTTCAAAGTAATTACCGTTCACGTTCTCATCCATTGGATGCAATTTAATACGCACAACGACCTTAGTCATTTTGCCCTTCAGCATATCTTCAAACGGAGAGGTTTGGTTTTCAGGGTAAGCTAAGGTCACATCCACGATGCCATCCAAAATTGGGCCCATTGCAGATAAAGCAAATGCCACGCCCCCAGTTTTCGGCTTCAATAAGTGGCGATAAGGGGTCTTTGCTGACGCCAGTTTCTCGTGGTTTGCACGAGTCCCTTCAACAAAATTAACCAATGTTGTCGGTGCTAATTTGAACTTAGTACACGCTTTATTGATTGCATTAAAATCATCATTACGGCGTTCTGGGTTGCGTAATAGGAACTCACGAGAGTGGCGTCTCATGAATGGCATATCTAAGCCCCAGCAGGCCAAGCCAACAAATGGTACGTACAACAATTCATGTTTCAAGAAGTACTTCGTCATCGGCATTTTGTCTTTTAGGATTGAAGACAAAATCACAATATCTGCCCAGCTTAGGTGGTTGGACATCATCAAATACCACTGCTTGGTCGAAATATCTTCCCCCCCTTCCACTTGCCATTCGATATCGTTATTGGCGTTCAACATCCATAAATTAAGAGAAGCCCAACACCAGAATGTGAAGTTAGCTAAGCGAGTGCATGATTTTTGAACGACAGAAATTGGCAAAATAAGTTTGATTAGGGCAAACAGGCTCACAGCCAATGCGGTGAATGCAGTATTAATGGTCACGAACAATACGTTCAAGGCCATACGAAGATTATCAAGCATAAAACACAGTTATATTGAGAACGAAAGCCGCCATTATACGCATCTATAAATTATTCTCTTCAGTAATTGGTTGAATATCCTAGGGGTCAAACCACTCAACCTATGTTAACGATGTTCAACCAGCTAAAGTCTATTAAAACGAAACCAAAACACATGCGCGAGTCATTTGGACTCAAATAGTATATTGTCTTTTTGACAACATTCGACCCAATAATTAACCTTTAATAAGTATTGATAAGCATTCTCATTATTGGCATGGTACATGCAACTCTAAAGTGTAAATAGTTGAGTATCCTTAATGAGATAACTTCTCTTCTTAAAGGTGGATGATATGACAGATATTCCTCATGGTTTAGTTACAGGCAAAGTCCTAAACAAAACAGAATGGACAGATCAATTGTTCTCACTCCAGGTTAGTGCACCTGTCTCTTCTTATCAGGCAGGTCAGTTCACGAAACTTGGCTTACTTAACAGTGAGGATGAGTTCGTAAGACGCGCCTATTCGATGGTGAACGCGCCAGAGCACGAACAAGGTCATCAACATCTGGAATTTTTGATTATTAAGGATCAGAACGGTCAGCTTTCACCTCAACTTCATGAGTTGAAGATGGGCGATGACATCTTTGTCGGCAAAGACCCAAGTGGCTTTATGACCTTAGATGAGATCCCAGAGATCGCCGACGATCTATGGATGCTTTCAACCGGAACCGCGGTAGGCCCATTTATCTCAATACTTGAGAGCATGCAGATACAGCAAAATGAGTTGGCTTCAGACAAAGCCTCTTCATTCAAGAATCTGGTTCTAGTGCATGCTGTAAGAACAGAGCAAGACCTGACTTATCGAGATCGTATCACTCAACTCGTTAATCACTTTCAAGGGAGACTTAAATATGTGCCAATTATTTCTAGAGAATCAGTTACCGGAACTTTGCGCGGACGAATCCCAAATTTGTTACTTGGAGGCGACCTCGAGCAAGCCGCGTCTGTCGCTTTCAATCAAACCCGCAGTTTTTTCTACCTTTGCGGCAATCCGCAAATGGTTCGTGACACAAGCGAAGCGCTAACTAGCTTAGGTTTCGAAAAGCACTTACGCAGAAAACCCGGTCAATTCAGCAGTGAGAACTACTGGTAAATAACAACCGCCACTCGTTAGACAGAAGCACAACTTTCAAAGAACAGTTAGAGAAGAGGTTTTATATGAGTCATTTACGTATTCCGTCACACTGGAAAATTCAACGTTCCACACCCGAAAGTAAGATTCATTCAATATTGATGAACTTATAAGCAAGCAACCTCGTAATGTGATTTTTAATGTTCAATAAGTGAAGACAAAAGATCAAATAACCATAGCAATTACAATGACTAATGGTGATAGACAAGAGAAAAAAACTCTAGCACATTGAACAGAGTTGTAGGGCATGTTGACCTATCGAGCTGATTTTTGCAGCCGTTTGTGGGTTATTTATACAAGGCAGAGAACTCGACGTGTAGCTCGCCTACATGAGAATTCGATAACGCTGTAGAAAGGAACCACAAACACTGCCCGAAGGGTTCGGCTAAAATCGTTTTACTCTTTGTTGAGAGGGTTTTGCTTAGAATGACTAGGCGGCAAACCTCTCGTCGCGATTAAAACGATTTTATCTCGAACAAAACTTAACCGCGAAAGGTCAACATGCCCTTGTTTTAATCCCGTTTCAGAGAATGAATCAGTGGGTTATTTATATTTTAGGTAAGAGAGGAAGCCATGCTCAACATTGCTTTTTTTAGCTCAAAATCATACGACGAAAAATCATTCGAACTGGCAAAAGGCGAACTCAACGCTGAGTTTCATTTTCACGATTTTCGACTCACCACAACAACAGCAAAAATGGCGCACGACAACGAAGTGGTTTGTGCGTTTGTAAACGATGACCTATCGCGAGACGTGTTAGAGATTCTTGCTCAAGGCCGCACCAAGTTAATCGCGATGCGCTGTGCGGGCTTTGACAAGGTCGACCTAGACGCAGCCAAAGAGTTTGGTCTGCAAGTGGTTCGCGTTCCGGCTTACTCACCAGAATCGGTAGCAGAACACACGGTTGGCATGATGATGTGTTTGAACCGTAAACTACACAAGGCATACCAACGCACTCGTGATGCGAACTTCTCTCTTGAGGGGTTAGTTGGCTTTAACTTCCACGGTAAAACGGTCGGTATGATTGGCTCGGGTAAGATTGGCCTAGCGACGATGCGAATTCTGAAGGGTTTAGGCATGAATATCCTATGCTATGACCCATATCCAAACCCGTTAGCTGTTGAGTTAGGCGCTAAATACGTTGAACTCGACGAACTTTACCAAGAGTCTGATGTGATTTCTCTACACTGCCCAATGAGTAAAGAGAACTACCACCTATTAGATGCGACTGCGTTTGAGAAGATGAAAGACGGCGTGATGATTGTCAACACCAGCCGTGGTGAACTACTGGATTCCACAGCTGCTATCGAAGCGCTTAAACAGAGTAAGATTGGCGCACTTGGTCTTGATGTGTATGACAACGAGAAAGAGCTGTTCTTCCAAGACAAATCAAACGACGTGATTGTCGATGATGTGTTCCGCCGTCTATCTGCTTGTCACAACGTGCTGTTCACAGGTCACCAAGCTTTCTTAACCAAAGATGCTCTGTTCAATATCGCCAATACAACACTCACCAGTGTTGATGCTTTCTTTGCTGGCAACACCAGCGGCAACGAACTCGTTTAATAACAGATTGAGTTAACAGCAGGCTGAGTTAAAAACAAACTAGGTCTACAGATACAAAGCCACGCTATTCTGAAGTGAACAGCGTGGCTTCGTCGTTTATTCAGTATTCTAAAACCGTTCCTAGACGCAGAAATGACAATCTTCAGTGTCTAAACCATAAACGCCTTTTCTAATAGCAAGGTGCTCTTCACCGGCTTTGACGCCCATCTCGTAACCTGTATTAAGAGTACTTTGATCCATAGTTAAACGCTTTACTGCGAACGCTTCTGGCGGCGCTATCACTTTAATGGTCGCATCTTTGGGTGGGTTACGAATGAACTCCAGAGACTGGTTGTAGTTTTCAGCACGCACCGCCATCGATTCAGCAATATTTGGGAATTTCTTTAATAGTTTCTTCAGCATCCATTGGTGCTTTTGAGGCTTCATTCGGTAGCTCAATGGGTGAGACAGAATCACGGTAATATCGCGTGCGCCACGGCGATATGCTTCACGAACCGGAATCGAATCGGCTACACCGCCATCGGTATAACAGCCACCAGAGAAACACGGAGTTTCACGGTAAGCGATAGGTAAAGCCGTTGTTGCTTCAACAACATTAGAAAGGTTTTCTGGCTTAATATGGTAGTAGTCTGCACTGCCCGTATCGACATTTGTGACAGCAGCAATGAGTGGGATACTTGAAAACAACTCACCACAATCGAGCGGATAACGTTGATTGGATTCGTTCCATAACCATTTAACATCTACCAAGTTACCGCCTTTGGCAAAGCGAGCAGGATTAAAGAAAGTTTTATCCGTCGCCATCGTGGTGATCACATCATAACTGCGTTTTGGTGCATGAGATAAGTAGCCAACCAGATTCGACACACCTGCAGATACGCCGATGGCAAAATCATAAGGACGGAAATCGCCTTGCATGAAGGCGTCTAAAACTCCAGCAGCAAAAATACCTCTCATTGCTCCACCTTCAACGATTAATGCGCTCTTATTCATCTCAAACTCCTCTACTTTCTAAACTGATAGTCGTAGAATAATCCCATCACTCTTACAAAGATAATGGGATAGATTTATCAATTCGATAGGTAAAAACTATCAATGTGGATTATTAAATTTTTCAATGATTTAGGGTTGCTTAATAAACAGCGAGATCAAAAAAGGCCGTTGAGTGATTCACTCAACGGCCTTTCAATTAACGAATCAAGATGATTGATTACGACTTAAATTCGCTCACGTCGATTTCAAGCAGTTTACCAATGCCTTCACCGTATGCAGGGTCAGCTTTGTAACAGTGTCTTAGGTGACGCAATTGAATCTCTTTTGGCACGCCGCCTAGGTTGCGAGCAGTGTTATCAAAAAGAATCGCTTGCTTCTCTGGTGTCATTAGGCGGAACAAGTCACCCGGTTGCGAGAAGTAATCTTCATCTTCGCGGTGATCCCAGTGTGCTGCTGCGCCATCTAGGTTCAGTGCTGGTTCAGCGAAATCTGGTTGCTCAGCCCATTGACCTTCGTTGTTTGGCTCATAACCTAATGTGCCACCGAAGTTACCATCGACACGCATCGCGCCATCACGGTGGTAGCTGTGTACTGGGCAACGAGGCGCATTCACTGGAATGTGCTGATGGTTTACACCCAAACGGTAACGTTGTGCATCACCGTAAGCAAACAGACGACCTTGCAGCATCTTGTCTGGCGAGAAGCTGATACCTGGAACTACGTTCGCTGGGTTGAATGCTGACTGCTCTACTTCTGCGAAGAAGTTTTGCGGGTTACGATTTAGCTCAAATTCGCCCACTTCGATCAACGGGTAATCTGCATGAGGCCAGATCTTAGTCAAATCGAACGGGTTGTATGGAACCTTCGCTGCATCCGCTTCTGGCATCACTTGTACTTTCAACGTCCATTTCGGGAAATCTTGGTTATCGATGCTGTCTAGCAAATCACGTTGGTGGCTTTCGCGATCATCACCGATCACTTGTGCCGCTTCTGCGTCAGACAAGTTCTTAATACCTTGCTGAGATTTGAAGTGGAATTTAACCCAGAAACGTTCGTTGTCAGCATTGATGAAGCTGAACGTGTGACTGCCGAAACCATGCATGTGGCGGTAAGTCGCAGGGATACCGCGATCACTCATCACGATAGTAATTTGGTGAAGTGCTTCAGGTAAAGAAGTCCAGAAATCCCAGTTGTTCTTCGCGCTACGCATGTTAGTGCGAGGGTCACGTTTAACGGCGTGGTTTAAGTCTGGGAACTTAAGAGGATCACGAAGGAAGAATACTGGCGTGTTGTTACCCACCATATCCCAGTTGCCTTCTTCAGTATAAAACTTCAACGCGAAACCGCGAATATCACGCTCCGCGTCCGCTGCGCCACGTTCGCCAGCTACCGTTGTAAATCGTGCAAACAGATCCGTCTTTTTACCGATTTCAGAGAATAGTTTAGCTTTGGTGTATTGAGTAATATCGTGAGTCACAGTGAAAGTGCCGTAAGCCCCTGAACCTTTCGCGTGCATACGACGCTCTGGAATCACCTCACGATCAAAATGCGCCATTTTTTCTAAAAACCAAACATCTTGAAGAAGTTGAGGACCGCGTTTACCCGCAGTTTGAACATTCTGGTTATGAGCAACAGGACAACCCGCAGCTGTAGTTAATTTTTTACTCATCATCTATTCCTTATTACCTTTTAGATGCACCATCTTTGTTGCATCTTTACTTCTGAATGGTGGCTATTCATCACACAAAACCACGCAGTAATTAAGGATATAGAATACGCCTGGGCTAAAGTAAAATATAATCGTTTGTATTTATCGTTATCATGGATAAAACCTATCAAATTAATGATCTAAATCATAATCATTCAATATTGACAATAATATTTACAATATAATAATCATGAACTTACAACACGCAGAAAACCAAAGCTAGGCGCAGCCTACCTCGTAGAAGCCACTATTTTTGAGATATTTTGTGACCTAACCGTAAAGTCGCTGCGATATTTCTTGCCGTTCTTGTTAAGTTAAGCTCTGCCTCTTGTAATACTTTTTCTAAAGTTTGTGGCGATCTTACAGTTCCAAACAAGCTGCTCATTTCGCCGTAAAGCGCTTCTACTTCGGTGCCTAAAGATCCGGCAATTCCTATGGTTGGAATGCCCTGTAAGCTCGCACGTTTGGCAATGCCATAAGGTGTTTTTCCTTGCAGAGTTTGATTGTCCATCTGCCCTTCACCGGTAATCACAAGGTCGGCACCTTTCAACACATCATCGGCTTGCAAAACGTCCAGTACCATCTCGATACCGGGTTTAATTTGCATGTTGAATAGCAAACCAAGTCCCATCGGCGAGCCACCAGCCGCACCATAACCCATACGCTTTTGAACGGATTCACCGCCGTCTACACAACCTTGCGTTTCTGCGACTTGAGCAAAATTCGCAAGCGCCTTATCAAGCATTAAGACTTGTTCAGGTGTCGCTCCTTTTTGCGGACCAAATACATGGCTGGCACCGTTATCCCCACACAATGGATTATCAACATCGCATGCCACAATCAACTCGACATCTGCATAGCGCGAATCCAAACCTGTAAGATCTATTGATGCTAATTCTGCAAGTGCAGCACCACCTCGGCCAAGCTCTTGTCCAGTACTATCTTGCCCTTTGCCATCTTGCCCTTTACTAACTAACAAGCGTCCACCTAACGCTTGAACAATACCTGCACCACCATCGTTGGTCGCACTGCCACCCAATCCTAAAATAATGCTCTCAGCACCTTGTTCAATGGCTTCTAAGATCAATTGCCCTGTACCAAATGAAGAAGCTATTAACGGGTTACGCTGTTCTGATTTAAGTAAATCCAAACCAGAGGCAGCGGCGATCTCAATTAAAGCCGTTTTCTTAGGATTCTGATCCGACGGTTCTAGCATTGCCCATTCTGCATTGACTGGTTGCCCTAACGGCCCTTCGACTTGGCTATGTCGCTTTTCACCAAAAAGCCCTTGGAGCAATACATCCACAGTCCCTTCACCACCATCAGCCAAAGGCAATGTTACGTATTCAGCGTCTGGGAAGATTTCACGAAAGCCCTTTTCAATACACGCCGCCACAGATACAGCCGATAGAGATTCTTTAAACGAGTCTGGTGCAATAACAATTTTCATACTGAGAGATCCAAAAGATTAGTAATTTTGATGAGTGCCCGATCCAAAAATGCCCCTATTGAAGATCAGCAAGCTAATCACTTAATAGGGGCAGTATATAAAGTAAATACTAAGCACATAGCGTCACCCTCACATTGAGGTTATTGATACCCGCAATTTGTGAGTTAGATCGACTACTTACATATTGGAATCATAGTTTGAGAACATCGACCGAAATTTTAGGCTGGGCAGAGTAGAGTTGCATAAATTGAAGATGATATAGTCCACGAAAATCAAATACCTTGGACACGACCATGCATTCTAGCGACATCATCAAATTGGCAAATTTAGGCGTTAATATCGAAATTTCAAAAGACTCGTCATTGCATCCTTCTGATGCGTTGGAAGTGGTAAAGATTGTTGCTGAAATCGGTAGCCAAATCGTCATCAAGAAAAAATACCACACGGACTACCTGATTCAGATGGCTGAAGTGGGCCGTGATCATGTGACGATCGCAGTTTAAGAACCGCCACTATTTCGAAATTGACATAACCTCAGCTTCAACAGTTTAGAGCGACATGTTGATATAAAAATGCAGCATATTGGGGGCAATATGCTGCATTTTCTCTTTTCGTTAGGAGCATTGAGAACGCAAAGAGAAACGGGTTAATCATTCTAAGTAGAGCTAGTGGTCAAACAACATCGGAACACCCGTTTGCACACAAACATCATTCAGTCGTTTTTGTGCCGTAAGTATATTCTCTTTCCAACGTTCATCTTGAGCCCACATCTCAATCACGAGTGGTACGACGCACTCAGTCTCTTTCAACGTTTCAAAAATGGCATTAAAGTCGACTTCACCATCACCAATCACTAAGTCTCGAAATTGACCTTTGTATTCGTCAGTCACTTTATAAGTGTCTTTGAGGTGGATCTGAGTGATATGAGGCTTACTCAGTTTTAGCTCAGTCACTATGTCGTAATTCCAACCAGAAATATTGCCCACATCCGGATACGCCGTGAAATACGGTGAATTGACTTCGCGACTCAGCACTTCGAACTTACTCAAAGAATTCAAGTAATCGGTATCCATGATTTCCACAGCAAGCATTACGCCCGCTCTTTCCGCCAACTGCGCCGAAAGCTTCATGCCTTCAATGAACCTCTGGTGAGTCACTTTATCAGCAGGCTCGTAGTAGACGTCATAGCCAGCGAGTTGGATGGTACGAATACCCAACTTATAAGCCAACGAGATAGCCTTCTCCATATGAATAACGGCTTGTTCACGAATCGCCGGATCTGCTGAACCAAATGGGAACTTACGATGCGCGCTTAAACACATGGATTGCAGCGGTACGCCGTGCTTTTCACAAAGGTGACGCAAGGCATAAACCTCATCGTCATTCCAATCTAATCGACTGCGACGCTCGTCTGATTCATCGACCGATATCTCAAGAAAATCAAAGCCGAGTTCTTTGGTTGTTGCCAGCTTATCTTCCCAGTTAAGTTCGTTAGGTAGGGCCTTCTCATAAAGCCCAACACGGTGGCGTAACAGGTTTTGATACATAACGCCTCCTAGTTCCAGTAGAGATCGATCTGAGCTTTTAGCGCTTCTGCTGTCTCTTTACCTTTGTCACCCGCAAGTGCGCGACCTGCGATAAAGGTTTTCGCTTTAATACCTTCAAATAGGTATAGGTCTTCAGGCACGATGCCACCTGTGATAGAAAGCTCGATGCCCATTTCAGACAAGGCACGCATCTTCACGAGATCTTCTTCTGTCCAACCCACACCTGCTAATTCAGCGTCACGAGAACGGTGGTAAATCGCTTGTGAAATACCTAAGTCAACCCAAGATTGAGCATCGTCCATTGTCCAATTTCCGTAAATTTCGATTTGGATTTCACCGTTAAATTCATCAGCGACTTTCTTACATGCACCAATAGTCGCAATGTGTGCGGCTGCAGAAACGGTAATCCAGTCGGAGCCTGCTTCAAATGCCATACGCGCTAGAATTGCGCCGCCATCTGTGGTTTTCATGTCGCACACTAGGATATGGTCTGGGTGATTTTTACGAAGCGTAGAAACCGCCGTCATTCCCTCTGCAAACGCCAAAATAGTACCCACTTCAATCACATCAACAAAGCTTTCAACGTTATTTGCCACTTCAATTGCGGCAGGAAGGTTTGTTTGGTCTAGGGCGATCTGAATCATTGGTTTAGTCATGTTGTTATCCTTTAATTTGTTCACGTATTAGACGGGCTAAGCCATCATGGTTGTTATCTGTTGAGCACACGCGTTGAACGTGTGATTTGACGATGTCATCAGCATTGAGCATCGCTACACCGAATCCGGCGTACTTAATCATGGATATGTCGTTGTGGTTATCACCGACGGCAATGACGTCATCGGCGTGATAACCGAGTTCTGCGATGTATTCAGCAAGGCGTAGGCCCTTACTGTTACCTTTTGCAGCAAAGTCGATTCGGTTTGACCAAGAACGCTCACCGTTGAAGTTCTCTCCTATCCATGGGTGTTGCATTAAACGGTCGACGGAATCTTGGCTCCCCTCTACCACAAACTTCCAAACGTGTTCAGCTTGTTGAGCTGTTTCTATGAATGATTCCACTTGGTAAATTTGTGGGCGATGTTGCTCTGGTGCCGTTTCAGCCCAGCTTTCCAATGCCAACATGTAGGCAAATGGGTTGTACTGTGAGTACGTCATGGCATGAGTTATATACATCACCATCTTGAGCTGAAACTCGTCAGCCATGTTAATGAAAGTAAGTGCCTTATCTTTCTCTATGGCGTTTTGAGTCAATACCGTTTCAGTTTGATAGTCATAAACATAAGTGCCGTTACAGCAGATGATTGGAGTATCTAGCCCCAATTCGTAATAGTAAGGTCGTGCTGCTGTGTGGTGTCGGCCAGTAACAATCATGACGTGACAACTTTGTTTGGCTTCTTGAATCGCCTTTTTTACTTCTGGATGAATCGTGTGATCATCCTTTAACACGGTTCCATCGAGATCTAACGCCAGCACTTTATACATAGAGTCCTCTACTTATTCCCTGAAGTCGGGCCTAATCAATATTGAAGCTACTTCGAATAGAAACGACTTACTTAAACGAAATCCGATTTACTGTTGGCCGTAATAAGCATTTTCACCGTGCTTACGTAAGTAGTGTTTGTCGGATAGTTCTGGCTGAATTTTGATGCCGCTATTCAAGGTGCGCGTTGCCAACGCCATTGCCGACACTTCTTCTAATACCACCGCGTTATGAACGGCGTCGTTGGCATCTTTGCCCCAAGAGAACGGCGCATGTCCTGCAACAATCACACTTGGAACGGCCATTGGATCGATTCGACGTTGCTTGAACTCTTCAATAATCACCAAGCCAGTATTTTTCTCGTACTCTTCAGAAATTTCAGAGTGAGACAATCGACGTGTACATGGGATGTCACCGTAGAAATAATCAGCGTGAGTGGTGCCTAAGGCTGGGATGTCGATACCCGCTTGTGCCCAAATGGTGGCACTGCGTGAATGCGTGTGAACAATGCCACTCACTTCAGGGAAAGCTTTATAGAGCTCTAAGTGCGTTGCGGTATCGCTTGAAGGATTGAGTTTCCCTTCAACAACCTTGCCTTCGAGATCGACGACCACCATGTCTTCAGCCGTCATATCACTGTATTCGACACCTGATGGTTTAATCGCTATCACTCCGTTAACACGGTCAAACTCAGAGACATTACCCCAAGTAAATGTCACCAAACCGTATTTCGGAAGTTGCAAATTGGCTTCTAAAACACGTTGTTTCAATTGGCTATATTTAGACATCGTTGCCTCCTTACGCCGCTTCCGCTTGAAGCAATGCAGCATCAATTAAACGCGCCACTTCTTCTGGGCTTTTGCACGCGCGAAGTTTTGAGAAGTCTTCATCGAATTCAATCAAGTTCGCCACTTGCATGGTGCCTTCGATGTGCTCTTCTGAGTCCTTACCCGCTAGTGTTATCAGCACATCTACAGGCTCATCAACACCTTCAAAGGTAATTGGCGCTTCAAGCACGGTTAGCGCAAACCCAGTACGAATAACACCGTCTTCAGGGCGGCAATGTGGCAGTGCGAACGCATCGTGAATACAGATATAAGGCCCTTCTTCGCCAATCGCTTTGGTAATCGCGTCGTAGTAACGCTCTTCAGCCACGCCCGCTTTTACCAATGCGTCAGTACCTAGCTTGATCGCCGCTTTCCAGTCGGTTGCTTTTGCATTCAGTAGGATAGAGTTATTCTTGATAAGAGATTCTTTTAAGTTCATGTTATTGCTCACTTATATAATTGTTTTTATTGGCTCAGCAGTGCGACACCACTGAGCCGTTTTTAATTATTTATGGAAGTTGTTCTCGATGATGGAAACAAGCTCGTCGCCGAAAGTTTTCACCATAATCATGTTCTTAACCGCTAACTGTTGCTTACCTTCCGGCAGACCCGTGATCTTCGCTGCAAGAGCAACCGAAGTAACGATGATGTCGAATGAACCAAGGTGTGATTTGTAATCAGTGATGGCGCTGTTAAAGGTCGAGCTTGGGATGCCTTTCTTGTCCAAATACTCTTTGATTTTCTTAGAGCACATCATTGAAGAACCTTGTCCTGAGCCACAGCACACTAAGACACGAACCGGTTTCTGGTCAGCGGCTGGTGAGATTCGAGTTTCTGATGTTGTAGAAGCTGCCGTTGTTGAAACAGATGGTGCTTCAGCGGTTGCTGTCGATTGTTGTGGAACCGCGACTTCAACCTCAATACCTTCAGGCGTTACTGCGGTCATTGTTTCAGCAGCAGCTTCTGCGTCTTCTTCAGCTCGTAGTTGCTTAGAAGCGAAGTACATGTAGATGCCAGCCAAAGCCAAAATCACAAAGAAGAACATGCTAGAGCTTGAGATACCTTGCATGATTGGTGGGAATACCAGAGCCCAGTCAGCCATGCCCATCCAGCCATTAAACTCAGTACCTGATTGAGCGAAGATATGGATTGCCCACGCAGAGCCAACCACTTCGATGATGCCCATCACGAAACAGATCTTCATCACCGCTTTCCAGCCACCAAAGTGGTTAGCAAACACACCGATAGTGGCGTTCGAGAAGAACATTGGGATAAAGCCAGGAATGATCATGATTGGTGCGTCAAACGCTAGCATTGCAAGAACAGCGGTGAATTGACCCACTGCGCCCCACATGAAACCAAATACCATTGCGTTAGGAGAGTAGGCGTAAATAGCAGCACAATCGATTGCTAAAACAGCGTTAGGAATAAGGCGTTGAGAAATACCGTTAAATGCCTCGGACAGTTCCGCAACGAACATGCGAACACCAGTAACGATGACTTGAATGGCAACAGCGAATTTCAAACCAGTTTCAAAAATGTAGATAAACCAGTGCGTTTTACCTGCCATGTCCTGAAGGTTATCAAGACCGAACGAAAGAAGAATAATGCCGAAGAAGCCAGTCATTACTAACGTTGTTGCAGCGATACTGTCGTGGAAAATGTGTAACCACTTAGGCAGTTTGATGTGGTCAACACTGTCGTTCTTGTCGCCAAGCTTCGGTGCAACCTTGGTGGCTACCCATGAAGCAAACTGTTGTTGGTGACCAATCGAGAAACCCGCACCACCAGTGACTTCTTGAGTCGGCTTGAACATGATGTTTGAGGAGATACCCCAGTACAACGCCATCAATATTGCTGAATAAATAATGGTTTCCCACATACCTGCACCAAGCACGAAGTAGAAAACAGCAATGAGGCCAGCTTGCTGGAACATGATATGCCCAGTCAGCATGATGGTTCTGATACCCGTAATACGTCGGAAGGCAACAAGTAGAATGTTTAGCCCAAGAGCCAGTAATACTGCATACCCAACCCAAGAGTAGTTGTCGCCCATGGTTTCCATGGTGGACATCATGGAGGTGTACGGGTCGATTACCGATCCCGTTAATCCATGTATTTCACTCATTTTTTCAATAACCGGTTTAAAACCCGCTACCAATGTTCCTGCACCTACCTGCACTATCATGAAACCAACGATGGTTTTAATAGAGCCGGAGATAACAGTTGTTGCGTCACGTTTTAGAAGGATGTAGCCGAGACAAGTAACAAGACCGAGTAGCAACGGTGCTTTGGTCATTACCTGACTGTAAAAAATATAGAAAATATCGTATAAGAATTCCATATCTTTACCCCTGATTGATTTTTAATTTTAATGATTTGTAGGATGTGATGATTCTAGTTTTGCTCACGAACTAGACTTTACCAATCAAAAGTAATCACTCAATGCTCACTTGTGATTACTTTGATTTATATCAATTAACCACACCCAGAATGTGCTTAATTGAGCTTTAGATCACACGCAAAAACAATAAATACAATAAAATCAACTACTTATAAAACATTGTGATTAATGTCTGGTTTTTATAGCGATGTGGTTTGACAATCATGATGGTGATTATTAGAATCAAAACAAATCAAAAGTAATCATTAAATTGTCACAACGACAAAAAGAGTGATAAATATGAATGAAGTACAAAGACATAACGGCATCTTGTCGCTGTTAGAAGATATGCAGACAATCAACGTCTCTCATATTATTGATAAATTTAGCGTTTCTCCTGCTACTGCTAGGCGCGATATCGCTAAGTTAGATGAAGTTGGCCGACTTAGAAAAATTCGAAATGGTGCGGAACGAGTAGAAACTCAGAAGAGAAAGTGGTCACCACTGAATATCAACAGCACTGAGTTCTATGAAGAGAAATCAGAGATTGCTCAAGCAGCTGCAGGGCTTTGTCAGGCTGGCGATACAGTCGTGATCAACTGTGGTTCGACGGCTTTCCTACTCGGTCAGCAATTATGTGGCGATGACGTTCAAATCGTAACGAACTACTTTCCACTCGCAAGCTACTTGATCAACGAAGATCATGACGATGTCATCATCATTGGTGGTCAATACAACAAAGCGCAGAACATCTTTCTAAACCCTGCCCCTAATTCATTAGGCGGCTATGCGGGAAACTGGATGTTCACCTCAGGTAAAGGCTTAACCGATGCCGGGCTGTACAAAGCCGACATGTTAACGGCCGTAGCCGAACAACAAATGCTCGAACAGGTCGATAAGCTTGTCGTCGTGGTCGATAGCTCAAAAGTTGGACAACGTACCGGAATGCTCTTTTGCAGCACCAAGCAAATAGACATCGTCATCACCGGTAAAGACGCCAATCCCGAAGTCGTAAAACTGATTGAAGCTCAAGGGACGCAAGTCATCCTAGTTTAAATCGCAGGGCTAACTAGCCCACCAATAATAATAAATTTAGCTCAGTGCCTTAATCCAAATTAAGGCGCTCGGCTCCCTACATCCAAAATTAATCAAATTATTGAAATAAAAGGTATTATCATGAGCAATGTAAACGAAATCACTCGCGAGTCTTGGATCCTAAATACATTCCCTGAGTGGGGCACATGGTTAAATGAAGAGATTGAACAAACAGTTGTGCAACCGGGTACCTTTTCTATGTGGTGGCTGGGTTGTACAGGTATTTGGCTAAAATCAGAAGAAGGTGCAAACCTATCAATGGACTTCTGGTGTGGTACTGGTAAAAAAACACAAGCCGTTCAAAAAATGAAAAACCAGCACCAAATGATGCGTATGGGCGGTGTGGAAGCACTTCAACCAAACCTACGTACCGCGATCTTCCCATTGGACCCTTTCGCTATCAAAGAGATCGATGCAGTTATGGCATCTCATGACCACGGCGACCACATTGATATCAACGTTGCAGCGGCAGTTCTACAAAGCTGCGGCGACCACGTTAAATTCATTGGCCCTAAAGCGTGTGTTGATTTATGGATGAAATGGGGTGTGCCAGAAGATCGGTGTGTTATTGCTAAAGTTGGCGACGAGATCAAAATCAAAGACGTGAACATCAAGGTTCTTGACGCATTCGACCGTACAGCTCTAGTGACACTTCCTGAAGGAACATCTTCCCTAGACAAAGAAATTCTAGACGGAATGGACGACCGTGCAGTGAACTACCTAGTAGAAACAACAGGCGGTTCAGTTTACCACTCTGGTGATTCTCACTACTCAAACTACTATGCTAAACACGGTAATGACCACAAGATCGACGTTGCACTGCTTTCTTACGGTGAGAACCCACGTGGCGTAACAGACAAAATGACATCTTCAGACATTCTTCGTGCTGCTGAGTCTTTGAACTGTGAAGTAGTTGTTCCGTTCCACCACGACATTTGGGCTAACTTCCAAAATGACCCGCGTGAAATCGAAATGCTGTGGAACATGAAGAAAGAACGTCTTCAATACGGCTTCGCACCTTTCTTCTGGCAAGTTGGTGGTAAATACACATACCCAACAGATAAAGGCCGCATGCACTACCAGCACTTCCGTGGCTTTGCAGACATCTTCACAAATGACCCAGAACTGCCATACCGCGCATTCTTGTAAACATTAAGAAAAGCACTAACTAGGGAGCAATGCGCTCCCTTTTTTTATCATCGAATAAGGATGTTGATATGGTATTACGTGAGTTCAAAAAGCATTTCAGTCATGGCGACCTGAAAGCAGCAATTGGTGTCGTATCACCCGGCGCCAATGGTTATTACTTAATGGTCAAAAGTCATAAGTGGGGAGTAAACAGCTTTCTTGAATCCGACAGAAAAATGCAACCCAGGGTATTCAAGACTCAACAAGCTTTGTTGAACGCCGCTAAAGCAATCGGTTTTTCCTACCACTCGATTGATATCCAACATTTATAATCAAGATGGTTAGATATTGGGTTGATTCTGTTATCGGTGTCGCTTCGTAAAATAACCAAACATTCAGAGCCTGAATACCACCACTCCAAAATCATCTGTTTATCTACTCGACAAAAATAATTCTTACAATTAAGCGTTTATATTCATTAATAATATTGGCGGCGGGCGGCATAATAGCCGCGAATCCTTCTAACGAGTTTGGTTATGTTCTACAAGCGTCTTTTGGTATTGGCTTTACCGCTTACTTTTGTGTTTCCCATCCATGCTGAAACGTTTGGTGAGCGAATGGCGCGCATCGAACAAGAGAATGTACTGGCGAAAACCATGAGTGAAGAACAAGTTGAATTGATACAAAAAGTCGTACAGACCAACCACTGCGCTAAAGTGGCGTTAACCCATCACCAACGCATTTTGGGGCAATATAAGGTTGAGACGTCTTCTTCGGAGTTATTCGTAAAATGGCGTCAACTCGGTAAGCAGTTAGACGCTCAATACGAGACAGATTACCCCGGCTACCCTAAGCACGATTTTCAAGAATATCCAGCAGCTTCAAGCAAAGTCGATGGCTACCTTTTTGCTCTAATCGACAATGGTTTAAACGAGCAATCGTGGATCGCCAAAGAGTTTAAGCAGTGTAAAAAGAATAAGCTCATATCCCGAACCTAAGCTCTAGTCTGCTCTGGTTCGAGAGCACTCACTCGCATTGGTTCTAATAAAGTAAGAACAGCCCTTCATAACCGCCAATTTCGATTTCACTCACATAGTCACCAACGTTGCCGTTAGCATCAACAGGTTTCATTGGGACATCCAGCGCAATGGTGAGTTTTGCCGCGTCATAAAAGCTCGGATTCTTACCGTGGAAATCCGTGCGATACAACACACGACCATTGCTGAACTCTCTCGCTAACACCATGTCCTCAGGACCACCAGCAACCACCTGATTTTCAGATTGATACATAAAGTACGTGAACGTCGGTAGAACGTGAGTCATGCCATTGGGCAGATCAGCATGCACCATTTCGTTCATCGAGGAATCGCCAACGATGGTGTAGTCAGCAGGCTGAGGTGTCGTTGTCGAAAGCATCAAAGGAATCGGCGCAAAGCCATGTGGGATTTGATGACTCGGCTCTCCCAAGTCAACGGCCAATAACGAACTGGGTTGGTAGGCGATGTTTTTAGGGACACCACTTTGCCAGAAAGTGTCAGCCGTCGTATTGCCACTTCCATAGACGTAACCATTGTTCCACTGATTAAAGTAGCTATGTTGAGCATGTCGATTGAGGTGGTAGATCGCTAGGGTCGAGTATTGGTCTTGCTTCCAATTATCTTCACTATTTCCAAGATACTGAACTCGCCCATAACGCGTTGTCGCCTGAAAAATAACACTTTGCCCATTGTAGGCGAGCGCAGAATTATCCCAGAATTTTGAGAGCCCCGAGTAACCACTAAACCCAGTAGACGGAAAAATGTAGTGCTCGCGTAAATACAGAGAGCCCGCCTCGCTAAGATGAGACTGTCCATTTCGACCCAGTAAGTTCGCGGTTCCGATATTCAACCCAATCGACGCATCACTTTCTAAAGCAGAAAGATTTTTGAGAAACGCTGAAAATTGTTGCTTGTAGAGATCATCCGCTTGATTCGAACCCGCAACAGCTCCTAACTCTTGAACATGCCCGCCAGAGTGAACATAGAACTGGTTCGAGCCAATGAGTTTATTTGTGTCGTCGTTGTACGCACCATTCAAACCTTGTCTTGCCCAGCTTTGCTTGTAGTAGCGATGAATAGCAGATAGATAATCCGCGTTTGCGACGTTCGTTAGCGACCAAGATGAGTTAGCGCTCCACATTCGACCAAATGGTACCACTCTTGATTCCCAACGAAAACGTGCTGTCGCGTTCTTATTGGTTCGATTTCGATACTCGCTTGGCGACAAGTAGTTATCACCATCTAGGTCTGCAGACACATCAAAACCACGGATTTTTCGCCATTGGCTGATAGCATTGCCGTCCGGGGTTGAAGTCGGAGCATCGGTTAACTTGACGGTTGGAAAACTGTTTTTGAGTTTTACTTCTTTTAAACGCGGCCTGTCGTCGGCATTCTCACTTTGCCAACGAACTCTCACAACGTATAAGCGCCCACCATCTCTCAAAAAGGTTGAACCAAAATACTGGCCGCCGCCATAACTCGCACCGCTCCCATCATGAGTTGTAGCTCTTAACCAGTTATCCGGAAGGTTCCAGATCACCGATTGGTTTTTGGTCATATTGAGCGTTTTGTCTTTCTTTACATCAAGCCTTTCCCATTGTGAAACCCTACCCTGAGAATCAATAGCAGTTGGGTATTCAATCCAAAATTCACCGCTGCCAGCAAACTGTGAGAACTTAAAGGTCAGCCGTTCGAACTGTTCAGCATGATAGACATACAAAGCCCCACCCTGTTCGAAATTCTCAAACACATCGGCATCCCACGGAGGCTCTTGATACAACCAAAAACCAGCATGGTCTTCACTGGCTGTATAACCCAAGATCATAGGTTTTCGGTTTAAAAGGGTCTTTTCGCCATGAGTTTTATCAACTTCGGCAATGACAGTATCTTCAGAAAAGTGCAGGAAATAGTCTTCGAAATTGAGGCCTTCTAACTCAGCTTGGTTACGGAGATCGTTCTCCAACCAACCCGAGTTCATCGCCATGACTTGGTTGTACATATAACCAATTGTCGTGGCCCGCTCATTGTCGGCTTTGTCGGCATAAGCTCCGAACACAATATCACTGTTGGAAATTTCCCAATCAATGACGGCATTCGTAGATAGTGGGGAGCCCAAAAGATCAACACCAACTTCATGTTGCCCTGGCAGCACAACCGCTGTACCAACAGCAAAAGCGTAACCAGCGATTAAACATGACGGTATGAGTGCGAGCAGCCCAGAAATGTAGGTTTTCATGATTCAAATTTCCTAATCGATACTGTCATGCCTTAAATCACAAAACGAAAAGTCAGCCAACTTACGTGTCAATTTAGGAATCAAAATACGAAAAAAGTATCGACTACATGGCTCTATTGTTCAAGTGCTCGTCTGTCTTGTTTCATCGGTGGCAAGTAAAACGAGCAAATGCCGATTCAAAATCAATGCATTAAGGAAAATATAAGTTTTTGTGATTTTAATTTTATTTGGAAACCAAGTATCTCCGGCTAACGAGAAATCAGCTCAGATTTTCTCAAAATGAGAATAATACGGTTTGGAAATGAGAAGTTATCAGAGCCTAGAACTCAGAATAGGACTTGGATTTGCTGTATCGAATCTCAGTTTGAGCGCCACACTATTGAAACTCAATTTGGATAGGCTGTCTAAACAAGAACGATGACAACGCTCCTTAAAGCCTCTTGTTCCACTTCCCTTGATGGTCGCGATCGCAATTTTCTTGCGTATCGTAGCTAACATGCTTATCGATATTCTTCAGTTGAATTCCAACTTGATTGAACGCTTGTTGAATAGCCCCTGAGACACTCTGTTGACCTTCGCCACTTAAGAAGTTCGTTCTATCCTGATTGGTATCGAATACACAGACAATTTTCAAACTTTGCGGAAAAGATGAGAAGTTGACCGAGTGAGTCACCCATAAAAAACCATCGAAGCCTTTCAGCGTGTCTTCACAAACGTCAGTTAACACGTCTCTGATTTGATTCTCGATTTTCTTATCTGATTTACGCATGCGGCAAAGGTCCTATTTAACACCTTAAAAAATAAGGTTTTTCGGTCAGTTTCGTACTACCTGATATTGGACACTGTGGCGGTTTCAAATGCAAAGTATTTATTGGGGAGAGTCGACTGGAAGATATAGAGGAAACGCCTCATGTTTGATAGCTTACGAGGCGATCAAACATGAGACGAGTATAGAATTTACTAAAACATTAGCTCGCCGCTTGTTCCCAATCAGTTAATAACTTCATGATTACGCGAGAGTCTTGGTGGGTTGCCATTGGCTCATCAAGCGCTTGCCAAGATCAGAGGGCGTGGTGTTATGGACGATCATCTCATCACATTGGTTGAACACCATGAAGTGTTTAAGCTCATCGCATAAGGCGTGAATTAATGATTCATGGTTTTTGATTCGATCTTCAACAACCAAGTTACGGATATTGAGCAAACCACTCTTCCTGTCGACCTTGCAATCCATTCGTGCCACCAGCTCACCTTGCCACAGAATCGGTAAGCTAAAATAACCAAACTGACGCTTGGCCTCTGGAACATAGCATTCTAGGAGGTAATCAAAGTTGAACAATGATTGCATTCGCTTTCGTTGAATCAGCAGGTTATCAAACGGAGACAGTATCTTAAGCTTGGTTCTGGAAAGAGGTTGATTCAGCAGTTCAAAAGCACCTGGCAGGACATAGTAATCAGAGCCTTGAATATCTACTTTCAGAACCTGCTTATCTTCAAGCATCTGTTGGAGTGCTCTCTGAATCAAAGGCTTTGTGTTCTTGAGTAGGTAGCTCATTTCCGACGCTATTCCAACTCCGTTAGCCTCTAAGTAACGCTTTATGAGATGCTCGATGTACTCTTGTTCTGTCGGCTCAGAGGTATCAATTCCGCTCGGTAAAACTCGCTCGGTTAGGTCATACACCTTATGAAAGTTAACTCGGCTTGGCACCATTAAGTCGCCTTGCATGAACAATGTTTCTAATGCTTGCTTGGCCGGTTTACCGCCCCAACCGCCGGGGTTTGGCCTATCCCCTTCAAAATCTTTCGCCATCAACGGCCCTTCATTCTCAATACGTTTGAGAACATGAGCCATCAGTGCGTCATCCTTTTTATACCAATGCCTGAGCTTACCGCTCGCAAAGCCATTCTTGCGGTGTAGGCTGAATCGGAAGTCACGCATGGGTAAATACGCGGCGGCATGCGACCAATACTCAAATACTTCTCGACGCTCTAACAGCTTATCAAGATGGTTCAGTTGGTAATCTTGATTGCGATTCCAAAGCGTGTGGTGGTGAGCTCGCTGAATCACAGAGATGGTATCAATTTGCACATAGCCAAGGTTTTCAATCGCAGACAACGTGTTCGCCAAAGCGCCCCCATTGCGTTGCTTTTTAGGGGGTAATTTCTTAGGCGGAAGCTTTTGCGAAAGCAGTACCATTTTTTGCGCTTGAGCGAGTGACAGTGATTCCATGAAATTCAGACTCTAATTGATACCAATGATCCGTTTATGATTCAGCAATAAGCTCTTGAAGAATCTGCTTGTAGGTTTCTACCGTCTGCGCGCCCGTTACTGCACTCTTACGGTTGAACACCACAGTAGGAACCGCAGAGATCCCCATGCGTTGCCATTCAAACTCTTGCGCTTCAATTTGCTTCAAGTTGTCGGTGTTCTTTAGGCGCTTCAGTGCCTTCGTTGAGTCTAAGCCAACCGCTTCAAGCTCTTGTGCAATGACTTCAAGATCGGACAGGTCTTTTTGCTCTGTGAAGTGAGCAGCAAAGAAGCGTAGCTTTAACTCAGTCTGTTTGCCGTGCGCTAGTGCAAAATCGAGAAGTACATGTAGATGACGTGAATTGACCATTCTCATACTGTCATAGAAATTGAAATCGAAACCAACCGCTTGGCCGCGAGCCGAAAGCTGTTCTCGTGAACGTTGGCTCTCTTCTGCGCTAGAACCGTATTTTCTCATGATATGGGCACGCAGGTTTTCGCCCTCTTGCGGCATGTCAGGGTTAAGCTCAAACGGCTGCCATTCAAGTTCAATCTGGTCTTCTAAACCAAGTTCCGCAACGGCTAGCTCTAAGTTTTTGTAACCGACTACGCACCACGGGCACATTACGTCAGAAATAATATCAAGTTGAAGTTTCTTGCTCATAATCATTCCAAATATCGTTACTAAGGCGTATCCAATTCAAAGTGAATACCCATCTTTCTGGTTAGACTACAACAAGCTGAACACTCGTTCAAATTTAACTCAATACAACAGCAGCCAACAAAAAAGCCAACTCATTTTCATGAGTTGGCTTTGATAAAAATCGAATCTAGCTTAAGAGCGTTACGCTAGCAACTTCTCAAGTACTTGGAACACACCCGCGTCAACGTTACTTGGCGCGCCAAAACGCGCGATCTCTTTTAACTTTGGATGCGCGTTTTCCATCGCGTAAGAGTGGTAGCTCTCTTTAAGCATTTCCAAGTCATTTAGGTAATCACCAAAGCTCATGGTCTGCTCGTAAGTGAAACCTAATGTGTTCTGTAGATGTTTAATCGCCGCACCTTTTGACGCTTCAGCGTTCATCACATCTAACCAAATTTTTGCGCTTACAACCACTTGGTAGTTCTCACCGAATTTGGCATCAATAGTTGGGTTCACTTTCTCTTGTGAACCGTCGAAGTGACAGATAGCCACCTTGATGAAATCGTCTTCTACCGCCAGTAAGTCTTCTACTTGCTCACGGCGATGGTAGTACTTAGAGATCTCCGCCAGAGCACGCTCATCTTTGGTTTCGATGTATGCCGATTTCTTACCGCATAGCACCACATGCGCGCCTTCAATAGCTCGAGCTTCTTTAATGATCTCTTTAATGGCATCGGTATCAAGCAAGCAGCTGTAAAGTTCTTGGCCTTTGTGCATCACTAATGTGCCGTTTTCAGCAATAAACATCATGCGATCTTTAAGCGGGGAAAATGTTTCTAGCAAGCTGTAATACTGGCGGCCAGACGCGGCAGCAAAAATAATATCTTGCGCTTCTAAGCGCTCATAAAGATTGAAAAACTCAGGGTCGAGCTTTCCATGCTCATCGAGTAAGGTGCCATCCATATCAGTCGCGATAAATTTGATGTTTTGTTGGGGCATGTCGGGCGTACCTATTATTGGATTATGATCATTCGTTATCTTGAGTAACGGTTCTGGGTTCGATTATATCGCTAGAGTCGCTGGTGAATACAATGCTTATTTTACCGCCTGTCAGTCACTGTTTCACATCTTTCCAAGGCAAACGCTAACAGAAGCGCATTCCAGTTTGAAGGGTTAAGTCCTACATACAAGATGTGCGTTAGATCACACTCCACTATATTCTTTCCCGTCTCTCCATCACTTTATTCCGACCACAGTCATTATGATTTTAGCTATTATTACGACCTTGCTTTGCATCGTTACCGTCAAGTTTCTAATCACACTTGCGAACTTAGAGCGCCATCGTATTCACATTGAACCTAAAATATCGTTCAAAAGAACTGAGTGGCCGACTGTTTCCGTCATTATTCCTGCGCGAAATGAAGAAGACAATATTGAAATCAGCCTTGGCTCTCTATTGAAGCAGAGCTACCCAAAAGACAAGTTTGAAGTCATTGTTGTTGATGACTTTTCTACTGACTCAACCCGTGCAAAAGTAGAAGCATTGATCAGTAAGTTCGACGTTAACGCGCGCTGTATTTCAGGTAGAACGTTACCGACCGGATGGCTTGGTAAGAGCAATGCATGTATGGCTGGCGCACTCAACGCGAGCGGTGAATATGTGTATTTCATTGATGCAGATACCGATTCAGCACCCGCGATGCTACAGAGCGTTATCGACTTTGCTATCCAACAAAAAACTGATCTCTTATCGTTTAATCCAAAACAAACTTTTGCGTCTGTGGCAGAAAAAGCGACCTTGCCGGGCATCTTTCTATCGATCGCATCTTATATGAACTTTAAAAACTCGAACGACATGACTAAGGAAGAAGCGATTGCTAACGGTCAGGCGATGTTGTTTACCCGAAAATCCTACGACGCAGTCGGTGGACACGCCGCAGTAGCAAACGCGATATCGGAAGACATCGCCTTTGCAAAAGTCATGAAGGTCAATGGATTTAAGATTTTCTGGGCATTTGCAGACAAACTAATGAGTACGCACATGTATTCAGACTTCAACTCAATCTGGGCTGGCTTTTCCAAAAACATGAATCTTATTGTGAATTGTCAATCGCAAGCACAAGCTTTAAAAGTCTTCATCAAAGCCAACATCATCGCATGGGCGGGACCGCTTTTGATGCTGGTATCGGCGAACGCCTTCATCAGTGACATGTCTGCCATTCATGCTTATTCGCTCATTGTCAGCTCTGTGATGCTCTTGGTGTCGATCGTCACCTACTTCATTTTGGTTAAGGAACTGTTTGTTCCCGCAAAATTTGCGTTAACCGTACCCTTCGGTATTTGTGTTCAAAGCCTACTCGTGCTGAACAGTTACCGCTTATCTAAAACCAATAAAATCAGCTGGAAAGGGCGCTCATTAACATGATGAATAAGATTATTACTTTGCTTCTTCTTGCTTGTTCAGTTTCGGTGTTTGCATCAGACACCGATGGCTGGTCACTGGCACGCGATAAAAAAGGCATCGAGGTTTATAACCGTAAAATTGAAGGCAGTCACTTTAAAGAATTTCGAGCAGAAGGCGACATCAACGCGTCCCTCACTTCTATTATCGCACTCTTTATCGATACCTCTGTTGGCACGCAATGGGTAGAAAACATCGATGACATGAAAGAAATAGAGCATTTTAGTGCGGCGCACACGATCACCAAAACCTATACCAAGGCACCTTGGCCAGTTGCCGATCGTGAAGCTATCGTAGAGAACGTCATCACTCAAGATCCAGAGACGATGGTTGTCACCATTGATCAGCATGGTAGGCCTGATTACCTGCCAAACAATAATAAAAAAATCATCAGAGTGGCTGAATTAGAGGCGAGTTGGATCCTGACACCAATCGACGAAAACACCACCCATATCTCTTATCGAGTATTGAGTGATCCAGGTGGCGATATTCCGTATTGGCTCATTAACATGGTGGCCGTTTCTCAGCCTTACAACACGCTTCGCGGGTTATCTAAGATGTTGGATTCTGGTGAGTACACCGATCGTCGCCTTGATTTCATCGAGAACTACACGTCACTTTAACAATGCAATGAATACTCTAGAGGTCTATATTGTGAAATTTCCATTCTCTCCAATCGCAGCGATATTGCTTGTAGCATCAAGTTCAGTATTTGCTAATCAAATTATTGTCGATACTAAAGGTGTTGATGAAACACAGTATCACGCCGATCTGTATGAATGTGAGCAATACGCTCAACAAGTGAAGCCTGAAGAGGTCGATTCTCTTGGCAGCGATATTGTCGGTTCAACCGCTAAGGGTGCAGCGCTGGGTGCGGTTGGTGGAGCCGTCTCTGGCGGGAGTGGTCATGATGGTGCAAAAATTGGTGCTGGCATCGGTATTATCAGCGGCGCTTTAAAGCACGGTGCTCAAAAAAGACAATCCGCCGAGCTATCTGAGCAGCAGAAGTTTCAAGTGAATCGTAACTGTATGATCAACCGAGGCTATACCGTTCTTAACTAGCGGATAACCGAGCAAAATGGCGTTTAATCGATGTTCACGCCATTTTGCGTAGCTGAGTCAAAGCAGAGTTCAACCATAGTCCCTGAATCGCCACCTTAAAGTTCGTTCAAATAGACAGTGAGCATTGACCCCTATTTAAAATAGGCTTATCATTAATCGTCTTTTAACGATTAATGAAAGTGAGACGTCAATATGAACTCAACTTGCTCGACATCTGGTGGCTGTTCTCTGCCCATCGAACACGGTGATGCTAAAGCAGAAAAGCAAATGGCCGCACTGGCGAAAGCACTCGCTCACCCAGCAAGAATACGTATATTGAGTATCCTTTCCACGTTAGAAAAATCGGGCGGCTGCTTGAACAGTGATCTGGTGAGTGAATTGGGTTTAGCTCAATCAACGGTATCAGAGCACTTAAGAATATTGAAAGCCTCAGGTTTTATTACGGCTGAGTCGATTCCGCCGAAGATGTGTTACCGCATCGACCGCGACAATATTCAACGCTTCGAATCGATATTTAACAGCATTTTAAAATAGAAGTTCACGCTTGAATGATCGGCTTTGATAGCCTTTACTTTTAAGCGTGTTTTTTTGCCACAACCAATCGTTTTTCGACGATTTACGATGTCAACTAAGAGAGATTATCATGAAACCAAAGTTAGGTTTTCTAGATCGCTACTTAACACTGTGGATTTTTATTGCCATGGGCCTTGGTGTACTACTCGGCACCCTATTCCCACAGATCGAACAGTGGAACGATTCAATGTCTGTTGGCACCACTAACATTCCGCTTGCGATTGGCCTTATCTTAATGATGTACCCACCTCTGGCTAAGGTTAACTACAACCTGCTAGGCACTGTGGTAAAAGATAAGAAAGCCATTAAGCTCTCTTTGATCATGAACTGGATCGTTGGTCCAATTCTGATGTTTGTATTGGCACTAACTTTCTTGGGAGACCACCCAGGTTACATGGTCGGCGTGATTCTGATTGGTCTTGCTCGCTGTGTGGCGATGGTGCTGGTTTGGAACGACATCGGCGGCGGTAACAAAGAGTACGGCGCGGCATTGGTTGCTCTAAACAGTGCATTCCAAGTGGTGAGCTACAGCTTTATGGCGTGGTTGTTCATCAGCGTTCTTCCACCAGTATTTGGTTACGAAGGCATGTTGGTTGATATCTCGATGATCGACATTGCACATAGTGTACTTATCTACCTAGGTATCCCATTCCTAGCGGGCTTCCTAAGCCGTAAGATCCTTGTGTCGATGAAAGGCGAGCAGTGGTACAACGACGTATTTATTCCACGCATCTCTCCAATCACACTGATTGCACTACTGGCGACTATCGTTCTGATGTTCAGCCTGAAAGGTGAAATGATTGTTGAACTGCCAATGGACGTTCTATTAATTGCGGTTCCACTGACTATCTACTTCACTGCGATGTTCTTCATCAGTTTCTTCATCGGTAAAAAGATGGGCATCGAGTACGACAAGAACGCATCAATTGCATTTACAGCAACAGGTAACAACTTCGAGCTAGCGATTGCCGTGGCTATCTCAGTATTCGGTATCAACTCAGACCAAGCGTTTGCAGGCGTTATCGGTCCACTGATTGAAGTCCCTGTGCTGATTTACCTTGTGAACGTGGCGCTTAAGATGAAAGACAAGTACTACAACGGTCAGACGGTTAAACCTAGCGTATAGCATCTACGTCTACACCTAGAACTAGAACTAACAAAAAGCAGCATCACTTTGAACAGAAAGGCTCACACGTTAAACGGTGAGCCTTTTCTTTATTCAGTTTCGTCTAATAGGCCTTTCAATGCTTGTTCAAGCCAAAGTAATGCAGGACCTTTTGAGCGTGTTTTAGACAGAACAAGATCAACCGGAGGCGACCAAGTTTTATGGTCAAATGACACATTCACCTCTACCAAGCGCTGTTTAATAAGCTCTTCTTCAACAAGGTGTTTCGGTAAGTATGCCCAACCGATATCGCTACCAAGAATCATCTCTTTAATGACGATAAAGCTGTTTGACCACCATACCTTTCCGGCAATCAGCGGAAACTGATCCATCACCTTGCCTTTGTCTCCCCTCAACATTAACTGACGATGCGGGAGTAAGTCAGTGAGTTTCGCCACACCTGTTTTTGCGAGCGCATGACTTGGATGACACACAGCAATAAACGGTAAGTGACCGATAAAGCAAGGCTCAGAGCCGACATCAAAAGCCAAGTTGGTAAACATCAATCCAATGTCGGCCCTCTCTTCGATAATCAACGGATTGACCTCTGTCGTGGTACACGCAACCAGTTCAACTTCGGTCGCAGGGAATTGTTGACTGAACTGACTAAGGATCTTAGATAGGTTCGGAACCAGCAATGAATCATCTAATGCAATTTTGATGAGCCCCTCTTCACCGCTACCCATCGCGTTAACCGTCACATTCAGATCTTCAACCTGAAGCACGATTGCTTTCACCTGTTTAAATAACTGCTCACCCGCTTTGGTTAGTGAAGGCTTTCGAGTCGAACGATCAAAAAGCTCAACATTAAAATCGATTTCAAGATTACTGATGCCTTGGCTCACCGCCGACTGTACCTTACCCAAATGACGAGCACTGGCAGAAAATGACCCTAATTCAACGGCATACACAAACATTTTCAGTTGTTCAATGTTGTACATTCGGTTTCTCCCAAACTTACTATCACTATATGTGATACTAACTATCTTTATATTATCACTTAAGTAGATATTATCTAGCCAAGTCATTAGCCCATCGGCGGCTATTTAATCGTAAAGAGAGTTAGAAAAATGTCACATAAAGAACGCATGTTGCACATGGTGCTATTTGAATTGGTTGCTTTGGTTCTAATGGCAGGGCTTGCAACCTATGTTACAGGAAATGGCGCAGGTGAAATGGCAGGCTTAGCGCTTGCAATATCATTGATAGCGATGGCTTGGAACTACGTTTACAACTATGGCTACGACAAAATTTACGGAACAGACCGAAGCAAAAGAACCACGAAAACACGTATCCTGCACGGATTAGGTTTTGAGCTTGGCTTAATGACAGTGACTCTACCTGTCTTGATGTGGGTTCTACAACTCGACTTCCTAACCGTACTGATCATGGACATAGGCCTAGTTATTTTCTTCGTACTTTACGCGATAGCGTTCAACTGGGCGTATGACTCAATTCGAGATCAATTGGTAGCGAAAGGAAAAGTTGCAGCTCTGGTTTAGAGCGGTAAGTTCGTCTCGTATAACAAGAACATACACCCAAATGAAAACTGCCAAACTACAACATAGTTGGCAGTTTATTCATTTATGCATATAAGCTCATTTGTTAACGCCCTTGTTACATAGCAAAAACATCACACAGCCCTCCCTAATTAAGTCTAATAATCCGCCACTCACGAAGTAGCATCACAAATCCAAACATAAACTCCTCGTACCAGTTGCGCATTCATTTACATATAGGTAGTTTGAGCGGCTTCGCAACCTATCAATTCGAGCAATGACGTTCATGCGAGCATCTTTTTCGAGCAAAAGTGTTCGGATTAACATTTCAAGTGACTTTAATTAACAATTTTATGCTCAAACGCTCACTTTTAATGTTCGTTTATTTTCGAGTTCGCAAATATATGCACAATACACGTGCTAGATAAGCAAAACTAAAAAGGACTCGAACATGACAACAAACAAACACCCTTCTTTATTTGGGCAATGCTTGGCTGAATTTATCGGTACAGGATTACTCATATTCTTTGGCGTTGGCTGTGTGGCCGCTCTGGTATTAACTGGTGCGACATTCGGACAATGGGAAATCAGCATCATCTGGGGCTTCGGTGTTGCGATTGCAATTTACTGTACTGCCGGCGTTTCAGGCGCACACATCAACCCAGCCGTAACGATTGCACTGGCCATGTTCCATGGCTTTGATAAAGCAAAAGTGGTGCCTTACATCATTTCGCAACTGCTTGGCGCTTTCTGCTCTGCAGCATTGGTTTACAGCCTGTACAGCAACCTATTTACTGACTACGAAATCGCACATAACTTCGTTCGTAGCAGCCAAGACGCACTATCAACTGCTGGTATCTTCTCGACTTACCCACATGCTTCACTTTCTTTCTTCGGCGCTTTTGCTGTGGAATTCGTGATTACTGCAGTGTTGATGTTTGCCATTTTAGCGTTAGGTGATGAGAACAACGGCGCATCTCGCGGTGCAATGAACCCTCTACTGATCGGTATTCTTATCGCGGTTATCGGTGGTTCTTTAGGTCCACTGACGGGCTTTGCAATGAACCCTGCTCGTGACTTCGGACCAAAACTGTTCGCTTACTTTGCAGGTTGGGATTTCGCACTAAGCGGTGCACGTGATATTCCTTACTTCATCGTTCCAATTCTTGCTCCAATTGCTGGTGCGTGTTTTGGGGGTTGGTTGTACCCACGTGTTATCGGTGCTTACCTACCAGTAGAAGGCCAAGGCTGCACAATTCCAAACCAATGTGAAACAGAACAAGAAGCTGAACAAGCTCAAGCTTAATCCCTAAGCGACCTTACATTTACTAAAATATAAATAACGAAAGAAAAAGGATTCTTACCATGACCGAGCAAAAATACATTGTTGCCCTAGACCAAGGCACCACAAGTTCTCGCGCTGTAATCCTCGACCACGATGCAAACATCGTAAGCTCTTCTCAACGCGAATTTACTCAGATTTATCCTAAAGCCGGTTGGGTTGAGCATGATCCAATGGAAATCTGGGCAACTCAAAGCTCTACATTGGTTGAAGCGCTTGCTAAAGCAGGCATCCGCAGCGATGAGCTGGCGGGCATTGGTATCACTAACCAACGTGAAACCACCATTGTTTGGAACAAAGAAACGGGTAAGCCGGTTTATAACGCAATCGTATGGCAGTGTCGCCGTACAGCAGACATCTGTGAAGACCTAAAAGCACGTGGCCTAGAAGACTACGTACGTGACAATACTGGCTTAGTCCTTGACCCGTATTTCTCAGGTACCAAAGTAAAATGGATTCTAGACAACGTTGAAGGCGCTCGCGAAGACGCTGAAACTGGCAAACTACTGTTCGGTACGGTTGATACTTGGTTGGTTTGGAAGATGACTCAAGGACGTGTTCACGTTACGGATTACACTAACGCGTCACGTACTATGTTGTTTAACATCAACGACCTATGCTGGGACAGCAAGCTACTAGACGAGATGGGTATTCCAGCATCAATGATGCCTGAAGTGAAACGCTCTTCTGAAGTTTACGGCCAAACGAACCTTGGTGGTAAAGGCGGTACTCGTATTCCAATCGCTGGTATTGCGGGTGACCAACAAGCAGCGCTTTACGGTCAAATGTGTGTTGAAGCTGGTCAAGCGAAAAACACATACGGCACGGGCTGTTTCCTACTGATGAACACAGGCCAAGAGAAAGTCACATCGAAAAACGGCCTTCTAACCACACTGGCATGTGGCCCTAAAGGCGAACCTGCATACGCACTGGAAGGTGCAGTATTCATGGGCGGCGCATCAATCCAATGGCTACGTGATGAAATGAAGCTACTGGCTGGCGCAGAAGACTCTGAGTACTTCGCAACCAAAGTAGATTCTTCAAACGGCGTTTACGTAGTCCCTGCGTTTACTGGTTTAGGCGCACCATACTGGGATGCTTACGCTCGCGGTACGATTGTTGGCCTGACTCGTGGTGTTAACTCTAACCACATCATTCGTGCAACACTGGAAGGTATTGCTTACCAAACTCGTGACGTATTGGATGCGATGCAAGCGGACTCTGGCATCAAGCTAGCAAACCTACGTGTTGATGGCGGCGCAGTAGCGAACAACTTCCTAATGCAATTCCAATCAGACGTGCTAGATACAGAAGTTCACCGTCCTGAAGTAACTGAAGTTACCGCTCTGGGAGCAGCATACCTTGCTGGTCTAGCAGTTGGTTTCTGGGACAGCATCGATGAGCTTCAAGACAAAGCAGTACTAGACCGTACGTTCTTGCCACACCACGATGAAGAAAAGCGTAACCGCCGTTACAAAGGTTGGAAGCGTGCTATCAAGTGTGCACAAGTTTGGTCTGAACTGCACGATGACGACGAAGAGTAAAATCGAGCGTTCGAATAATCACTCTCTTATCGATTGAATTGTTCGTTCCTCAGTAAACGAAACTAAAAAGAGCACTATTTTGTGCTCTTTTTTGCGTTTGGAGCCAATTTTTCATGTTTTGATCAACGTTTTTGCGGTTTGGACATAATTCCTTACTATCATTACTTCTCTCTCCTCATCAATTCGAGCACAATAGCGCGAGTTAATATTTTCGATTGTGACGCGCTAGAGCCCATAGCGTGCAGGGAGTGGTAAGTTAAGTGAAGCAGATACCAAGACACCAGCAGATTGTAGACCTGGTAAAAACACAAGGATATGTGAGCACCGAAGAGCTCGTAGAGAAGTTCGATGTTAGCCCACAAACCATCAGACGAGACCTCAATGAGCTGGCTGATAGCAACAAAATCCGTCGTTATCACGGTGGTGCAACCATTCCTCTTAGCTCAGAAAACACCTCTTACAACACGCGTAAAGCGCTTAACTTCAATGAAAAAGATGTGATTGCCGACGAGCTGGTTAAACACATTCCAGATGGTGCAACCTTGTTCGTTGATATCGGCACCACACCAGAATCCGTGGCACGCGCGCTGAACAAAAACCACAAACAACTCAGAGTCGTGACTAACAACATCAACGTTGCCAGTATCCTGCTACCAAACCCAGAGATAAAGGTTATCTTGGCAGGTGGCGAAGTGAGAAACCGTGATGGCGGTATCGTGGGTGAAGCAACACTCGATTTCGTGAAGCAGTTCCGCCTCGATTTCGGCATTCTAGGGATCAGCGGCATCGACTTTGACGGCTCACTGCTTGATTTTGACTACCATGAAGTTCGAGTGAAGCAAGCTATCATCGAAAACAGCCGCAGCATCTTCCTGGCAGTCGACCACAGTAAGTTTGGTCGTAACGCGATGGTTAAGCTCGGCAATATCTCTCAGGCCCACATGGTGTTTACTAATAAGCAGCCACCGGAAGAGATTCTCAACATCCTTAAAGATTCGGCAATACCATTAGAAGTGATCGATACCGCTCATCCTATGAGCGAATAACTAAACATAAGAGCTCAGTGACGCCACTTTCTTAAATGAATCACCATTCTTTATAGAAAAGTTAATAAAGTAAAACTTGCTCGCTGTCACTGTCGCTTCTATGCTCGAATTAGTCTTATTTGAACCTCTGCTTTCATAAGCAGAGGTTTTTTTATGCCCAAATCACATAAAACGCGCATAAACGAAAATAATAAATGACCGCAAACGAAAGTTCATATAGGATTCAATTATGTTCTAAAATGCTCGTTCGCTCAGAAAGAGGTCAAAACCATGAGTGCTCAACAAAATAATTCAAACAACAGTACATCTTCCACTTTAGACTTGATCGTGATTGGCGGCGGCATCAATGGTGCAGGCATCGCGGCAGATGCAGCAGGTCGTGGTCTAAACGTTGGCTTATACGAAGCAAATGATTTCGCGTCTGCGACGTCTTCTGCTAGCTCAAAGCTTATCCACGGTGGCCTACGCTACCTTGAACATTACGAATTTCGTTTGGTTTCGGAAGCACTCGCTGAACGTGAAGTCTTGTTAAGAAAAGCGCCTCACGTTGCTCAGCCAATGCGTTTCCGTTTACCTCATCGACCATTTTTACGCCCAGCTTGGATGATTCGCTGTGGCCTATTCCTTTACGATAACTTGGGTAAGCGCACCACTCTTCCTGGAAGTAAGACAGTCAACCTAGCAAAATCAGGGCTACTGAAACCAGAAATGAAGACAGGCTTCGAATACTCAGATTGCTGGGTGGATGATGCTCGTATGGTATTGCTCAACGTGTTGGCAGCAAAAGAAAACAACGCAGAAGTACGTAACTACTGCCGTGTTGAAAAAGCGCACCGCGAAGGTGGTATTTGGCATGTGACGATCCTTGATGTGATGACAAACCAACGCTTTGAACGCAAAGCAAAAGCGCTGGTTAACGCAGCTGGTCCTTGGGTTAAACAGTTCTTTGATGATGGATTAGAGCAGGCTTCGCCTCGTAACATTCGTCTTATCAAAGGCTCACACATTGTTGTGCCACGCATTCATGACGAGCCACAAGCGTACATTCTGCAAAACAAAGATAATCGTATTGTGTTCATGATCCCTTACCTAGATAAGTTCTCGATCATCGGCACTACCGACCTTGAATACAAAGGCGACCCACGTAACGTCGCCATTGATGATGTCGAAGTGGATTACTTGATTGATATCGTTAACCAGCACTTTGTTAAACAGCTTGGCCGTGAAGACGTGGTATGGACATACAGTGGCGTAAGACCGCTTTGTGACGACGAATCGGATTCACCACAAGCGATCACTCGGGACTACACGTTGGAATTGGACGCAGAACTGGATCAAGCACCACTGCTTTCGATCTTCGGTGGCAAATTAACCACTTACCGTAAGCTCGGCGAAGCAGCACTTAAGAAGTTAGAACCACACCTAACCAATATGGGTGCGCCTTGGACAGCGAACGACACGCTTCCAGGTGGTAACTTTAGTTGCAGCAGAGAGCAACTTGCGAAGATGATCCACACTAAATACCCTTGGGCATCTGAAGCGTTGTTGCTTCGCTACGTGACTCAATTCGGTACTTATACGTGGAAACTATTGGAAGGCGCGAATAACGAAGCTGACCTTGGCACCCAATTCTCAAGCGAAGCCCATGGCGTTTATCAAGTTGAAATCGATTACTTGATCAATGAAGAGATGGCGATGACTGATGAAGACATCTTGTGGCGCAGAACCAAGCTTGGCCTGTACATGAGCGAATCCGAGCAGCAAGCGGTGACGGATTACCTGAAAGAGAAACTACAAAGCAAGGTAGTGAGCTTTTCTCAAGTAGGCTAACCCCACCAGCCTAAGCATGGTTCAAGAACATACTTAACAACGAAGCTTAGCGTCCCCCGCGCTAAGCTTTTTTATTGCCTGCTATTCCGGCCTAAGAACTCGATCAGATAAATCTCTCGATTGATCGTCTCCTTCGCACGGACTGAGGCTTTGTTCACTCCCCCATTTTCAACAAAAACTAAATAGTGTTTTATTAATCCGGTTGATTATCAACTTCATAAAAGGTTGCTATTCTTTACCTCAATGAAACGACACATTTAAAAACGCTCGCTATGTCAGCGCTTTAATAAGGAATCTATTCCATGCAAAAAGTTATTCTGATCACAGGTTCTACCGATGGTATCGGCTTCGAAACGGCAAAAGTACTTGTTCAACAAGGCCACCACGTTTTATTGCATGGACGTAACCCAAGCAAGCTCAAAGACGTAGAGCAGCAGCTTGTGGCTATCTCTGATGAAGCGAAAATTCAAAGTTATGTGGCAGACTTGTCTGTTCTGGCTGATGTGGATGCGTTAGCTGACGAAATAATTGCTGATCACGATAAGATTGATGTACTGATTAACAACGCAGGTGTGTTCAACACTCCGAACCCAATCACTAAAGACAGTTTAGATGTTCGTTTTGTTGTGAATACTATTTCACCATACCACCTGACTAAACGTCTGCTACCTGTCCTCGATGCATCTAGCCGAGTAGTGAACCTATCTTCAGCGGCGCAAGCAGCAGTGAACATCGAAGCGCTAGAAGGTAAAAAACCGCTTTCTGATAGCGACGCTTACGCACAAAGCAAGCTTGCGATCACCATGTGGACTCGCGAGATGGCAAAAGAGTTAGGTTCTACAGGGCCAATGGTGGTTGCGGTCAACCCAGCTTCGTTACTAGGCAGTAAGATGGTGAAAGACGCTTACGGTATTGCAGGCGGCGACCTAAGCATCGGTTCTGATATTCTGGTTCGCGCATCATTGTCTGATGAGTTCGCACAAGCAGGCGGTCAATACTTTGATAACGACAACAACACGTTTGCGAACCCGCATCCAGATGCGATATACGGTGATAAATCACAGCAAGTTGTCGCTAAAATTGAAGAGATCATCAAAGCGACGCTTTCTTAATCGCGACCACTCATGCTGAGTTAATTTGCAAATCTCAATAAAAAAGCCCTGCGTTTCTAATAAATTAACTTAGAAACGCAGAGCTTTTTCGTACAACGTTTGCCTCTACGTTTGTTCCCAATACGGCGGGTTACCGTAATACTCAGAAAAGTAGTCAATGAAGGCTCTCACCTTTGGCGCAAGTAACCTTGTGCTTGGGTACACAGCCCAAATCGCAGGCTCAGAGGTTAATGGGTAATCTTCTAATATTTGAATCAGTTGACCGCTTTTCAGTTGCTCATACGCACACCAATTCGACGTCACCGTGATACCCATACCACCTGAGGCTGCGTCACGCAGTGCTTCCCCGTTATCTGCCCTGAACGATCCCGATGCCTTAATCGTCTTAGGCCCGCTTTCAGTATTGAAGGTCCAGTTTTCTAAACCAATTAAGCTAATACACTGATGATCATTAAGATCTCGAGGTGTAGCTGGCTTACCATATTTGATTAAGTAATCAGGCGATGCACACACAATACGCTTGTCTGTCGCAAGTTTTCGGGCAATCAGTGTCGAGTCTTTCAGCTCTGAGATACGAATTGCGATATCAAAGCCACCCTCAACAACATCCACCATCGAATCTGATAGCCTGAGATCGACTTTTAACCCAGGGTAGCGCTCTAAGAATCCAGGTAAAGCAGGAACAAGATGCAAACGTCCAAAAGACGCAGATGCGGTAACTCGAAGCGTTCCGGTTGGAGAATCACAGCCCACACCGACCGCCGATTTGGCAGCATCCACGCTCGATAACACTTCTTCAGCATGAGGTAAGAATGCTTCCCCCTCTTCGGTTAAAGAGACCTTACGAGTGGTTCTGTGGACCAAGCGAACGCCTAAATTGTCTTCCAGTTTACTGATGTGCGAGCTTGCAACAGCAGGAGATAAACCAAGCTCTTGCCCAGCCATGCTGATGTTATGTGTGGAAGCTAAACGAACAAACAATTTGAGGTGTTCAATATTCATGAGATTACCAATAAAATCTTAAAAATCGTGTACCAATAACCCTCATTATGCGTCATTCATATAACAATACAACGTATTAACTCAGTTGAATTGTGAAGAAGTGATTGAGCAATCGAGTAGGAGGAGGCCTCACGGCCTCCGTCCTCTCACACCACCGTACAA